>DASTOI010000123.1:0-8423 GCA_035762585.1 Myxococcota bacterium | reverse complement strand
GTGCGCACGCACATCAGGGCGCGCCGATTGATTGCGGGCCCCGGCCCTCCGCTCCAGGACCCCCGTCCCGCCCTTCGCTCCGCGGCATCTCGCTTCACGAGACGCGTGCATCGGTACTAGGAGCAGAGTGAATCCGCCGCGCCGTCGAGGCGCGGCCGATTCACGCTGGCGCGAGTCCCCCAGCGTGATTGGCCCGCAGATGCTCAGATTTCCTGGCTTCCAGGTGCCTGTCCGTCACGGGTGACGGCGCTCGCGAAGAGCGATCGCGGCGAACGCGCTCGCTCTTGGCTGCTCGAACTGCGCGACGCAGCAGGCGCCTTTATGCGAGGGGCGCTCGCCGAATTCGCAAACCAGAGAGGTGGCGAACGCGCGCAGCGTGAATCCGCCGCGGTCTCGCAGAGGCGTGCGAGCACACGATCGATCTCCGCGACCATCACCACGCCCAGCCAACGTCTTCAGCAAGCCCGCGACGACCTCAAAACCCGCCCGCGCTTTTCTTTATGCTGCCCCGCCATGTCCGACGCCGCGCGCGACCTTCTGCATTTCATCGATTCGTCCCCGACCCCGTATCACGCCGTCGCAGAGTCGCTGCGCCGCCTCGAGCGCGCCGGCTTCTCGCAGCTCGCCGAGGCCGAGCCCTGGTCGCTCGCGCCGGGCGCTCGCCACGTCGTCGTGCGCGGCGAGTCGTCGCTGATCGCGTTCGAGATCGGGGAGGCGCCGCTCGCCGACGCCGGCTTTCACGCGATCGGCGCGCACACCGATTCGCCGAACCTGCGCGTGAAGCCGTCGCCCGACGTGACCGCGCACGGCTGCCGCCAGCTCGCGATCGAGCCGTACGGCGGCGCGCTGCTGCACACCTGGCTCGACCGCGATCTCTCGCTCGCCGGCCGCGTCGTGATCGCGACGCCGAGCGGCCTGCGCAGCGTGAGCGTCGACTTCGCGCGGCCGCTGCTCCGCATCCCGAACCTCGCGATCCACCTCCAGCGCGAGACGAAGACCGAGGGCCTCAAGCTGAACGAGCAGACGCACCTCGTTCCCGTGATCGGGCTCGAGGACGCGCCGCCGTTCGCGGAGCTGCTCGCCGCCGAGCTGCGCGCGCACGGCCACGGGCCGATCGACGCGCGCGCGATCCACGGCTTCGACCTGATGCTCTACGACACGCAGCCGAGCTGCGTCTCGGGCGCGCGCGGCGAGTTCCTGCACGCGCCGCGCATCGACAATCTCGCGTCGTGTCACGCGGCGCTGTGCGCGCTCGTCGCCGCGCGGCGCGCGCCGCTGCCGGCGTTCACGCGCGTCGTGGTCCTCTACGACCACGAAGAGGTCGGCAGCCGCAGCGCGCAAGGCGCGCAGGGCAGCTTCCTCGCGGATTCGCTCGCGCGCATCGAGAGCGCCGCGAAGAGCGGCGGCGCGCAGGGCCTGCCGCGCGCGCTCGCGCGCTCGCTGCTCGTCTCGGCCGACATGGCGCACGCCGTCCATCCCAATTACTCGGATCGCCACGAGCCCGGCCATCGCCCGAGACTCGGCGGCGGCCCGGTGCTCAAGGTGAACGCGAACCAGAGCTATGCGAGCGACGCGGTCACGCTCAGCCACTTCACCGCGCTGTGCCGCGCGCGCGGCATCGAGCCGCAGCACTTCGTCGCGCGCAGCGACATGGCGTGCGGATCGACGATCGGACCGATCTCGGCGGCGCGCGCCGGCATTCGCACGGTCGACGTCGGCAGCCCGATGCTCTCGATGCATTCGTGCCGCGAGCTCGCGGCCGTCGCCGACGTCGAGCCGATGCTGGGCGTGCTCGGCGCCTTCTTCGAGACGCCGCTAGAAGGCGCGTGATGGCGGACTTCGCGCCGAGCGAACGCAAGATGCGCGCGGCCGGGCTCCCCGAGCTCGCGATCCGCGCCTTCCGCCGCAACTTCGAGCTGTTAGCGGCCGGCGATCGCGGCACGCTCTCGCGCCGCGAGATCGAGCCGATCGCTGCGCTGCCCGTGTTCGAGGAATCCGCCGCGCTGCGCAGCGCCGGCGAGCGCGCGCTGCCGCATGCGGTCGTGATCAAGCTGAACGGCGGGCTCGGCACGACGATGGGCATGACGCAGGCGAAGTCGCTGCTGCCGGTGAAGGACGGCCTCACGTTCCTCGACGTGATCGCGCTGCAGATCCGCGCGCTCGCCGATGCGACCGGCGTGCGGGTGCCGCTCGTGCTGATGAACAGCTTCCGCACGCGCGCCGATTCGCTCGCGGCGCTCGCGAAGCACGGCCCTCTCTCGGGCGCGCTCGCGCCCGACTTCATGCAGCACAAGGTGCCGCGCCTGCTCGCGAGCGATCTCACGCCGGTCTCGTGGCCGCAGCACCCTGAGCACGAGTGGTGCCCGCCAGGGCATGGCGATCTCTACACCGCGCTCGTCACGTCGGGCGCGCTCGGGGCGATGCTCGCGGCGGGCCTCTACTACGCGTTCGTCTCGAACAGCGACAACCTCGGCGCCGCGCTCGACCTCGCATTGTTAGGGCGTTTCGCCGAGAGCGGCGCACCGTTCGCGATGGAGGTGAAGCGCCGCAGCGAAGCCGACAAGAAGGGCGGGCATCTCGCGCGCGCCAAGAACGGCCGGCTCGTGCTGCGCGAGACCGCGCAGTGCCCGCAAGACGAGATCGCGAGCTTCCAAGACGTCTCGCTCTACGAGTTCTTCAACACGAACAATCTGTGGATGGATCTGCGCGCGCTGCGCCGCGCGCTCGACGAGAGCGGCGGCGTGCTGCCGCTGCCGTTCATCTGCAACGAGAAGAACGTCGATCCGCGCGATGCGAGTTCGCCCAGAGTGATTCAGCTCGAGACCGCGATGGGCGCCGCGATCTCGTGCTTCGACGGCGCGCAGGCGGTGCAAGTCTCCGCGCTTCGCTTCGCGCCGGTGAAGACGACCAGTGACCTGCTCGCGATCCGAAGCGACGCGTACGTGCTGAGCCCCGACTACCGCATCCTGCCCGCGCCCGGCGGCCCCGGCGACCAACTCGTCGTCGACCTCGACCCCGCCTACTTCAAGCGCGTCGACCAGCTCGACGCCCGCACGCCGCACGGCCCCCCGAGCCTGATCCGCGCGCGCCGTCTCACCGTGCGCGGCGACGTCACGTTCGCGCCCGGCGCGGTGATCGAGGGCGAGGTGCGGATCGAGGCGTGACAGGAGCCACGACGGCCTCGGGAACGAGGCGCGAGAAGGCGGATTTCGGCGCTCGGTAGCGGCTCGTCAGTTGTTACAAAACGATCCGTTTCGGGGTCTAGCTAGCCGCCGCTCTCCGACCAAAGCGGCGGCACAAGCCAGCGGGCGACGCGACGAACCGGCGGATACGTGCTGGCCACGAACTGCTCGTACGTGCGACCTGTGCGCGCGAGCCACGTGTGGTTGGCGAGAACGAACACCAGCTCCGTGCTCTGCCGGCGAAGCGGAAGGAGATACGCGCCGTAGCCGAGGAACGGGATGGCCGCGATCAGCAGGACAGCCATGGAGTGCACGCGCGCGCGGCTCGCGTTGCCTCGCAGCTCCTCGACGACCCGACTTCCCGCGACCCATGCCACGCGACTGACCGTGCCGAGCGGCAGAGGGACGAAGTCGAGTGCGAACACGGCAGCGAACCCGAGGTGGACACCGAGCTGGCCGATGACGTACCGAGAGCGCTCGACGTGACCCGGCAGCCTGGCCCGCAGAGCCGCTGCGCTCGCCCCGGAGATGGCGCCCTCCGCAGAGAGGCGCTCGAGGGTCTGGGCGAGCGCATCCGCGTCCATCAAGCGCCAGCGAGCGCCGGCGACGGCGCGCCTCAGCTTCTCGCGGAACGCGCTGGACACGGAGAAGACGCCGTGTGCTCAGCCGAGGGCATGGCCGCCACCGGCGAGTTTCCTCCCGGCGATGACTCCCGTGGCATGCGTCTCCTCGGGTTCGCCTACTCGCGCGATGCGGCGCACCGTAGCGAGGCGCAGCGGCAGGAGTTCCTCCCACGGCAGGGCGATCAGCTGCACCGCGCGGCGGCCGCGCCGCCACGCCTGGTGCGCGTAGCGCAGCCAGCCGAGCCCGAGGCTGCGCGCGACTTCGAGCGTCGCGCCAGCGGTGAGCAGCGCGTTCGCGCGGCCGCCGAGCTGCGCCTGACTGAAGGCGAGCAAGGTCGCCTCGCCGAAGTCATCGGTGCCGTAGCCGGTGACGACGTGGAAGAGGTCGTGGGCGAGAGTCCCGCGGTCGCGGTACCAGGCGCGAACTGGATCGATCGGAGGCAGCCCCTCGTCGCGCTCCCAGCGCGCTTGCACCTCGCACTGGAGCTCGAGAAGGCCGGTTGCGCGGAAGCCGTTGTGCTCGAGGTAGCCGAGGTAGGCGCGGCCCAGGCTCTCGGGATGCATGCTCTCGAGCGCGGCGCGGTCGGAGAGCGCGTCCGCGAGCAACGGCCGCTCGGCGAGCAGGGTCCGGCCCTCGGGGCTCGCGGCGAAGCGCTGGAAGCGGCGCTCGAAGTCGCGCGCGTCGATTGCGAGGTTCACCTCGATCGCCTTCGCGGTGTCGTCGGGGTCCGCGAGCAGGGCGCGCAGCGCCTGCAGGGCGCGGCGCCAGCGCATGCGCGCGACGTGCATGGGGATGGACGGGATCTCGAACGGTGCGTGGGCGTTGGTCATCGGGTCTCCTTCGCGCGCCGTGGTCGGAGCCGCGGCAGCGCAGTCAGGGCTCGGAGCCGGCGCGGGCGGGCGGCGAAGCGTGGGGAGGCGACGGCGCCGAGCAGGATCTCGGCGGCGCGCTCCATGCGCTCGCGCAGTGAGTCGCTCCGCTCGTCGTAGAGCCAGCTCACGATCGTTCCGTTGGCCAAGCTCGAGAACGCGCGCGCGAGATCGGCGGCCGGCGCGACGGCGCGCAGCTCTCCGCGCGCGAGCCCGCGCGCCATCAGCCGCTCGAGCAGCGCGCGCGTCTCTTCGTTGGTGCGCTCCGCGACGCCGCCCTCGTCGAGGCCGACGCTGATCTTCATGATCTCGCGGAAGATCCCACGGAAGAAGCCCGCGTACGCCTCGATCCCCGCGCCCATGTGCGAGAAGGCGCTGCGCAAAAGCGTGGGCGTGGGCGTGTCTCCGTCGGCGAGCGCCTGCTCGAGCATGGACCGGAAGTGAGCGAGCACGTCGTCGGTGATCGCCTCGACCAGCGCGTACTTCGAGGCGAAGTAGTTGAACACCGTGGCGCGCGCGACACCCGCGGCGTCGGCGACCTCGGCCATCGTGACTTGCTCGACGCCGCGCTCGGCGAAGAGGCCGCGGGCGGCGTCGAGGATCGCCTCGCGTTGAGCGCTCTTCTTCTGGGCGCGAAGCTGGCTCATTGGACTCGAGTCTGAAGTTATCTTGGACCCGAGTCCAGAATCATTTTCGATGGGACGCTGGCTCGAAGCCGCTGCCGCTGGACCTGGTCCCCTACCGCCGCCCGGCGGAGCTCACCGGTCCTCCCCGATCCAGCGGATCCGCTGGTGCGGATCGCTCGAAACGGTCAAGGCCGAAGCGGGCCGGCAATTCGCACTTCAGGCCGCCTCGTTCGCGAGAACCACCATTTGCATCGACACGGTGGGTGGGCCCAGCGTCGCGATCGAGGGGGCGAGCTCTGGCCGGCTGGCCTCACTAATTGATGCTGCGAACGAGCGGCCGCAGCTTCGCGATGTTCTCGCGCACGTCGTCGGCGTCGTCGGCATTCGGCTCGAGCGCGAGGTAGCGCTCGAGGTCGGCGAGCGCGGGGCCGAAGCACTCGAGCTGCGCGTAGAGGATCGCGCGGTCGCGGTGCTCGCTCGCGATCTCGGGCGCCAGTAACAAGATGCGGTCGCACAGCCCGATCGCCTGCAGCGGCTCGCGCTTGCCGACGTGGATGTGCTTCAGGTTCGAGCACATGCGGACCAGCGTCGCGCGCGCGTCGGCGGGGCGCAGGAAGATCGGATCGAGCTCGACTTCGGGGCCGAGGCTCTTCTTCAAGCGCTCGGCGGCCTCGGCCTCGCCGACCAGACGGAAGTGGAACGGGTCGCCGAGCACGGGCGGATCCTCCGGCGTGCGCAGCAGGAAGTGCGCCGGGAAGGGCACGCCTTGCAGCGGCACGCCGCAGCGCGCGCCGACCTCGATCGCGACGACGGCCAGCGTGATCGGGATGCCGGTGCGGCGCGCGATCACCTGAGAGAGATCGCTGTTGCGCGGATCGCCGTACTCGGCGCTGTTTCCGAAGTAGCCGCAGTCGCGCTGCAGGAAGCGCAGCAGCCCCTCGAGCCGCGCGCCGGCCGGTCCGTCCGGCACGCGCTTGCGCGCGCCGTCGCCGAGCCGGTCCAGCTCCGCGAACGCCTTGGCCGGCTCGACGTGCGCGAACTCGGCGGCCAGCGCGAGCGCGGCCTCCGCGAGCCCGACCGGCTCGCCGGCGTTCAGTCGCGCAGCGAGCTCCTGGAAGCGTTCGCTGGGCGGATTGGCGTCGTGCACGGGCGAGGGCATGGGCGGAGTAATGGCACGCGCCGCGCGCGGCGCAAAGGCCTTCGCGTCTCGACCTGCAAGTACGTCCCCGATGCAAACTGAAAGTGCGTCCCCGATGCAAACTCGCCTACAGTCGCGCGCCCGATGGAAAGCTCGATTCGACGCGAGATCGCGGGCGTGCCGGTCGCGGAGATCGCACGGGACTTCGGCACGCCTTGTTATGTCTACGACGCCGCCACGATCGCCGCGCGCGTCGCCGAGTTCCGCGCGTTCGACGTGGTGCGCTACGCGCAGAAGGCGAACTCGAACCTCGCGGTGCTCGATCTCGTGCGGCGCAGCGGCGCGCTCGTCGACGCGGTCTCCGCCGGCGAGATCCACCGCGCGCTCGCGGCGGGCTTCGCGCCGGCCGGAGATCCGCCGCCGATCGTCTACACCGCCGACGTCTTCGATCGCGAATCGCTCGACGTCGTCGCGGAGTACGGCATCCCGGTGAACTGCGGCTCGAGCGACATGCTCGCGCAGTACGCGGAACGCGCGCCGGGCCGCGAGGTGACGCTGCGCGTGAACCCGGGCTTCGGGCACGGGCACAGCCGCAAGACGAACACCGGCGGCGAGCACTCGAAGCACGGGATCTGGCACGAGGAGCTGCCGCGCGCGCTCGAGCTCGCAGCGCACTGCGGGCTGCGCGTCAGCGGGCTGCATCTGCACATCGGCTCCGGCGCGGACCTCGAGCATCTCGCGCTCGTCGCAGGCGCCGCGGAGCGGCTCGCGGCGGTCGTCGGCGGTTCGCTGCGCGTGCTGAGCGCGGGCGGCGGTCTTCCCATTCCATACAGAGCGGGCGACGCGCGGCCCGACATCGCCGCCTACTTCCGAATCTGGGACGGGGCGCGCAAGCGGCTCGAGGCGAAGCTCGGCCATTCGCTGCGGCTCGAGATCGAGCCCGGGCGCTACGTCGTCGCGGAGTCGGGCTACTTGATCGCCGAGGTGCGCGCGGTGAAGCGGGTCGCGTCGCGCACGTTCGTGCTGCTCGACGCGGGCTTCAACGCGCTCGCGCGGCCGGTGATGTACGGCGCGTATCACCCGATGTCGCTCGCGCCGCAGGGGAGCGAGCCGCGCGCTCAGGCCGACGTCGTGGTCGGCGGCCCGCTCTGCGAGAGCGGCGACATCTTCACGCAGGACGCGGGCGGCGTCGTCCGCACGCAGCGCCTCGCGGAAGCGCGCGCCGGCGACTACCTCGTGATCGAGTGCGCCGGCGCTTACGGCTTCGCGATGGCCTCGAACTACAACAGCAAGCCGCGCCCGGCCGAAGTGATCATCCGCAACGGCAAGGCGCACCTGACGCGCGCGCGAGAGACGAGCGCGGACATGCTGCGCGGAGAAGTGATCCCGGCGGAATGATCAACCGCCGCGACGACGCGAAGCGTTGCGGACCGGTCGGCTCGATGCCGACCGGTCCGCAGTCTTCCCTGACACCCGAATCCCGACGACTAGCACGAGCGTCCGCGAATCGGCTTTTCGCTCACCACTCCTTGCGCTTCCCCTCGGTGTCCGTGCTCGGCAGTTTCGCGAGCCGGTGCGCGAGCGTGCGGATGAAGCGCAACCCGATCGCGGGATTCGCGGTGACGAAGCGCTCGAGCTCGGCCGCGTTCAGCACGACCGCCCAGACCGAGCCGGCGGCGTGCATGCTGGCGGTGCGCCCCATGCTCGTGAGCGTCGCGACCTCGCCGAGGAACGAGCCCTCGCGGAACACGCGCGCGATCTCGCGGCCCGCGCGCGAGACCGTCACCGAGCCCTTCAGCAGCAGGAATGCGTAATAGGAGTGCTCACCCTCCGCGCACATCTGCTCGCCATCTTCGAACTTCACGAAGTAGGGGCGCAGCGCGGGACGCTTGCACAAGTCGATCAGCAGCGGATCCACCAGCGATTCGATCAGCTGCGTGAGCGCGGTGTCGTCGATGTTGGTGCGGCGGCTCGCGGCGAACGT
>DASTOI010000122.1:0-7221 GCA_035762585.1 Myxococcota bacterium | reverse complement strand
CGAGGCGCCGCTGCCGGCGAACGGGCCGTTTCCCGAGCCGGCGCAGAGCATCGCCGCGCTCAGCTTGGCGCCGTCGCGCGCGATTCCGGCGGACGCGCCGGAGGTGGCCGCGCGCCTCGAGCGGCTCGAGCTGCCGGGCATGAAGGATCTGCCCGGCCGCATCCGCACGATTTATCAATGGGTCGCGAACGAGGTGGCGAGCGTCGAGCGCGGCAACGACGACCCGCTGCTCGTGCTCGCCAACCAGGAAGGAAGCGAGGCGGGCAAGGAGTTCCTGCTGACGACGCTGATGCGCGGCGCGGGCGTGCCCGCGCGCATCGTGCATGGGCTCGAGCTGCGCGCCGACGCGACGCCGCGCGAGCGCACCTGGACCGAGGTATGGATCGCCGACCGCTGGGTGCCGATGTCCGCCAGCCCGGACGGCTTCTTCGCGCGTCGCCCTGAGAACTTCCTCGTGCTCGGGCGCGGCAACGTCGCGCACGTGGAGGCGACCTCGGTCGTCTCGGTCGGCCATCGCTACCGATCGCTGCGCGAGCACCTGCGCGCCGAAGAGATCGCGAACCTGCTCACGCCCGACAACCCGATCTTCGAGCGGCTCTCGTTCTACCGCCTGCCGCTGCCGACGCAGGCCGCGCTGCGCGTGCTGCTCTTGATCCCGCTCGGCGCCGTCGTGATCGCGCTGTTCCGCAACGTGATCGGCGTGCAGACCTACGGCACGTTCATGCCGATCCTGATCTCGCTCGCGCTGCGCGAGTTCGCGCTCTGGAAGAGCCTCGTGCTCGTGGTCGGCGTGATCGCGTTCGCACTGGTGCTGCGGCGCGGCCTCGAGTTCTTGCGCCTGCTGATGGTGCCGCGCCTCTCGATCATGCTGTGCACCGTCGTGCTCCTGGTCGCCGGCTTCGCGCTCGTCGGGGACGACACGCAGACCGCGTCGCTGTTCGCCGGCGTGCTGTTCCCGATGGTGATCCTCACGATGCTCACCGAGCGCATCTTCATCACGAGCGCGGAGGAAGGCGTGCGCGAGGCGGTCGTGCGCGCGGGCTACTCGACCGCGGTCGCCGCGGCGATCCACCCGATCTTCCAGAGCGCGCGCGCCGAGTACCTGATGTTCACGTTCCCCGAGCTCACGTTCTGCGCGATGGGCGTGCTCGTCTGGATCGGCGGCTACACCGGCTATCGCGTCACCGACCTGCTGCGCTTCCGCCGGCTCGCGCAAGAGCACGGTGCGGAGGCCGCCTGATGCTCCCGCGCAGGCTGCTTCAGCGCGGCGTGTTGGGGATCAACGCGCGCAACCAGCGCTACACGCTGCGCGTGAACGAGCGGCGCTTCTATCCGCTCGTCGACGACAAGCTCGCGACCAAGCGCATGTGCCACGAGGCCGGCATTCCGGTGCCGCGCCTGCTCGCGGTCGCGGACGTCAACGCGCAGGCGAAGCGGCTGCTGCCGCAGCTCGCGGACGAGACCGCGTTCGTGCTGAAGCCGGCGCGCGGCGCGATGGGCAACGGCATCCTCGTGCTCGAGGTGCGCGACGGGAAGATGATGCGCGGCAACCGCGCCGTCTCCGCGGACGATTTCGTTTATCACGCCGCGGGAATCATCTCGGGGCTCTACTCGCTCGCCGGCCACGCGGACGCTGCGATGGTCGAGGAGAGGCTGATCACGCACCCCGCGATCGCGCCGCTCGCGGAGGACGGCGTCCCGGATCTGCGCGTGATCGTCTATCGCGGCATCCCGGTGATGGCGATGATGCGTCTGCCGACGCGCGCGTCCGGCGGGCGCGCGAACCTGCACCAAGGCGCGCTCGGCGTCGGCATCGATCTCGAGCTCGGCGTGACGACGCACGCGATGTTCCGCGGCGAGACCACCGCGCGGCACCCGGACAACGAGCGCGCGCTCGTCGGCTTCGCGATTCCGAGCTTCGACGACGTGCTCCACACCGCGGTCTCGGCGGCCGCGCGCACGGGGCTCGGCTACGTCGGCGCGGACGTCGTGATCGACGCGCGGCTCGGCCCGGCGATCCTCGAGCTGAACGCGCGGCCCGGTCTCGCGATCCAGCTCGCGAACCGCGCCGGCCTCGCACCGCGGCTCGACGCGGTCGACGAGGCGCTCGGTGCGTGGGTCCGTGGCGAGCACAACGACCTGTCCACCGCCTCGCGCGTCGCGCTCGGGCGCGAGGTCGCGCGCGTCGCGCGCCCGAAGGCGGCGGCGTGATGCGCGCTCGCGACGCGCTCCGCTCGCTCGCGTTCGCGGCGATCGTCGCGCTCGCCGGCGCGAGCTCCGCGCAGACGGCCGTGCCGACGGCGCCCGCGTCGGTCGCCTACGCGGTCACGTTCGAGGCGCGCATCGCGCCGAGCGAGCGGCTCGCGCACGCGCAGATCCGGCTCGGCGCCGGCGCGCTCGCGGTGCGCTTCTTCGAGTTCCAGATCGACCCGAAGCGGCACATCGATTTTCGCGGCGACGGGCGCGTGCATACGAACGGCGCCGTCGTGCGCTGGGAGCCGCCCGCGCGCGGCGGCGTGCTGCAATACACCTTCCAGCTCGACCACCTGCGCACGCCGTCCGCGTACGAGGCGCGCTGCGCCGACGACTGGGCGGTCTTCCGCGGCGATGACCTGTTTCCGCCGGCGCGGGTGCGCGCGACGCGCGGCGCGCGCTCGCGCTCGACGCTGCGGCTGCGCGTGCCCGAGGGCTGGCGCATCGCGGTGCCGTACCCGCGGCTCGCCGATGGCAGCTATCAGGTCGATCACGCGACGCGCAACTACGACCGCCCGATCGGCTGGTACGCGCTCGGCCGGATCGGCGTGCTGCGCGAGCGCATCGCAGGCTCGCACGTCGCGGTGGCCGGCCCGGTCGGCCAGGGCGTGCGGCGCCAGGACATCCTCGCGCTGCTGCGCTGGACGCTCCCGAGGCTGAAGAAGGTGCTCGGCGAGCTGCCCGATCGGATCCTGATCGTGTCCGCGGGCGATCCGATGTGGCGCGGCGGCTTGTCAGGCCCGAGCTCGGTGTTCGTACACGCGGATCGCCCGCTGATCACGCCGGATCTCACGAGCCCGCTGCTGCACGAGCTGTTTCACGCGGTGACGCGGGCGCGCGCGGGCGCGGACGGCGATTGGATCGTCGAGGGTCTCGCCGAGTACTACGGGCTCGAGCTGCTCGTACGCTCGCGCGGCGTCAGCAAGCGCCGCCACGCACGCGCGCTCGAGGCGCTCGAGCGGCGCGGCCGTAGCGCGAAGCTCGCCGGCACGATCTCGACCGGCGCGGAGACGGCGCGCGCGGTCGCGGTGCTCGAGGATCTCGATGCGCACATCCGCAGCGAGACCGGCGACCGCATGAGTCTCGACGCGGTGGCCGCCGTGCTCGCCCGTCAGGCCGCGCCGGTGACGACGGCCGGCTTCCGCGCGACTGCCGAGAATGTCACGGACCTCGATCTCGCGGGCTTCTTCCGCTCGCGGGTCGGAGAAGTTCGCTAGCGAGCGAGGCGGACTCTTCGCAGCATTCGGCTCGCTGCGCGCGCGGCTGCGCCGCGCTCGCGAGGAGACCGACTCAGGATGCGCGAGCAACGCACGCCGAGGGTCCAACGCACACGGAGGCCACCGGTCGACTCCGCTCGGCTCCGAAGACTGCGCCTCGCCGCGCGCTTCGCTTGCTAGCCGGAGCTCCCCTCGGACGCCCGCGCGGCGTGCTCCTCGCTCTGCCAGCGCATCGCCTCGGCCTCCGCCGCGCGCGCCTTCTCCGGGTCGACGCCGGCATCGCGCGCGTTGTAGGTCGTCTGGGACGGGAACGCGAAGCCCGTTCCGCTCGCGGCGACGACGTCCATCATCCGCAGGAACAGCTCCTCGCGAATCGCGTGGAACTCGTTGATGTCGCTCGTGAGGAGGTAGGCGAAGATCTCGACGTCGAGGCTGTACGCGCCGAACGCGACGAGGCGGACGCGCGCGGGATCGGGGTCGACGCGCGGATCGTCGAGCAAGAGCTTGCGCAGCGCGGCAAGCACGTGGCGCAGCTGGCCGGGCGTCGTCTCGTAGCGCAGGCCGAGTGTCACCTTCAGCCAGATGCGATCGCGCGGCGCGAAGTTCTCGAGCTGCAGCGCCGAAAAGTCCGCGTTCGGGATCGTCACGAGCGTGCGGTCGAGCGTGCGGATGCGCGTCGAGCGCAGCCCGATCTCCTCGATCGTGCCGACGCGGTCGCCGAAGCGGCAGAAGTCGCCGACGCGCACCGGCTGGTCGACGACGAGGCTCACGCCGCCGAACAGGTTCTCGACGGTCTTTTGCGCAGCGAGCGCGACCGCGAGGCCGCCGACGCCCAGGCCGGCGATGACGGCGGTCACGTTCACGCCTGCCGCCTGCAGGATCGCGAGCAACGCGATCGCGCCGAGCGCGACGTGCACCGCGCGTGTGGCCAATGGGACCAAGCTGGCGGCGCCGGCGCGCCCCATCAGCACGAGCCGTCCCGATAGCCGAGCGCCGACCAGGTCGGCGATGCGCGCAATGAGCCACACGCCGGCGACCCAGCCGAGCGCGCTCGTCGCGAACGAGATGGCTTCCTGAACAGGGACCGCCAACCCGAGCGCGCGCTGGCCGGCGCGAAACGCCAGCGCGCCGACGAGCAGACGTTCGGGCGTTCGCACCGCATCGCCGAAGCCGGCGTCGTCGCCCAGCGCGCGGAGCGCGAAGGCGCGAAGCGGACGCGCGAGGAGGAACACCACCGCTCGCGCGACGATCCACGCAGCGACCGCGAGCAGCGGGAGCGCCAGCCACTGCCAAAGCTCGATTTCGAGGAAGCGGTTCTCCACCCAGAATGCTGGGAGATGTTCCTCAGCGAACCCGCCGCGCTCCAGCAGCGGCGCCAGCGCGGAGAGCGTCGCCGAAGAGAGGCGCCACGCGGGACGCCCTCCGGTGCGCGCGCCGCGCTCGAGCTCGACGTCCACGTTGACGCCGTCCCGCGAGATCTTGCCGACGCTCTCGCGCGTCCGCGGCAATCCATCTTCGAGGTCGCCTTCGGGTGCATCGCTCAGCTCGTCGAGCTCGATCCAAAGCGTGCGATCGAGGAGCGCTTTCACCCGCCGCGCGAGGATCTCGCCTCCCGCCGCACGCTCCCGGGGCGGGATGTGGCGGAGGTCGAGGTACTCGGCCGCCGTCTCGTAGTCGCCGGCGCGGCTCGCGGTCAGGAACTCGCGCATCGCGCTGCGCGGGCTCGCGCCCTTGGCGTCGGCTTGCGCGGACGCGGACGCGGCGGAGAGCGCAGCGACGACGAAGGCGATGGCGACGGCGGGATGGGGCATGGGCTCTCCTCTCACTCGAGATCGTGCAGCAACGCAGCCCACCATCGCAGCGCGCGCTGGCAAGCGCCGCGCAGCGGCACGCCCAGCGAGCCGAAGACGAAGCGAAGTCGAACAGCTCCGCGTGCGCCGGCCTCTCGCCGTACGCTGATCGCGCTTCCGGAGTCGGTCACCTACACGAGTGACATGGGCGATCTGCCGCGAGCGGACCGCGGCGCGCGAACGGGGAGCGAGGCGCTCGGCGGGCGGAGTCGGACGCGAGGCGGCGCGGCCTTCACTTCCACGCGAACACGGGCTGCTCGAAGTGATCGACGCGCGTTTCGCGCCCGAACAGCGCGACCTCTCGCAGCTGGAACAGGATCGCGGCCGTCGGCGCGTGAATGTGCGTATCGAGCAGCGGAATCGAGATCACCGGGCGCTCACTCTCGGGAATGCGCCGTAGGTGTGGGACGCCTGGCCGCGAGAGCTCGGCGACGGGCACGCGATAGACCGCGGCGACCTCCTTCGGATCGGGCTCGAGCTCCGCGTCGGCGCCGGTCCACACGACGACCGGCGTGATCACGAAGCCGGAGCGCGTCGGGTAGTCATCGAGCCTTCCGAGCACCGCATCCTCGGCGAGCGCGAGCCCGACCTCCTCGCGCATCTCGCGCAGCGCCGCGCGCTCCGGCGTCTCGCCGTCATCGAGCCGGCCGCCCGGCAGCGCCCATTGCCCGGCGTGCCGGCGCAGCTTCGCGGCGCGGCGCGTGAGCACGAAGCTCGGCGCGCCCGCGTCTCCGCGGATCAGCGCGAGCGCGACCGCCGCGTGCTTGCGATCGCCCAGCGGGACGCTGCGCCGCTGCGCAGCGAAGCGAGCGAGATTCGCGCGCACGGCGGTGATCAGGTCGTCCACGGGCGCGCAAGGTAGGGGACCGGGCGCGCGCGCCGCGCGAACGCCCGGAGCACCCCGGCAATTCTCGACGCGCGCCGGTTCGGCCGGCGTGGGCTCGCGGTAGGCTGCGGCGCCCGCCCGGGGAGGCAACTGCTGAATGGAGAAAGCCCGCGCGATGCTCGCCCACGCCGAGCGACGGCGGCTGCGGCTCGAGCAGCGAGGCATCGAGCTCGCGCTGCTGGATTGGGGCGGCGATCGGCCGCTCGCGCTGCTCCACCACGCGACCGGTTTCTGCAAGGGCATTTGGGCGCCGGTCGCGGAGGCGCTGCGCGAGCGATTCCGCGTGATCGCGCTCGACGCGCGCGGCCACGGCGATTCCTCGCAGCTCGAGGGCGCTGCGGCGTATGCATGGCCCGAGTTCGCGCGGGATCTCGAGGCGGCCGCGGACGCTCTCGCCGCACAGCACGGGCCGGTCGCGCTGGGGATCGGACACTCGTTCGGCGGGACCGCGATGCTGAGCGCCGGCCGCGCCCGCCCGGACCTGTTCGAGCGGTTGGTGCTGGTCGACCCGGTCATGCCGCAAGCGTCCGCGCGGAGCGCCGAGGGCGAGAATCCGCTCGCCGCCGGCGCCCGGCGCCGCCGCACCGAGTGGCCGAGCCTCGCAGCGGCGCGCGCGAGTTGGGGCGAGCGGCGCGTGTTCCGAGCGTGGCCGCCCGAAGTGCTCGACCTCTACGCGCTCGACGGGCTGCGCGAAGGCGCGGGCGGCAGCGTGACGCTGAAGTGCCCGAGCTCGGTCGAGGCGGCCATCTTCGATCAGGGGCGCGCGGTCGATGCCGCCGAGCTGGCCGCGGATCATCCCGTGCGGGCGCTCTGGCTGCGCGCGTCGTACGGCAGCTTCGATGGAAAGTGGTGCCGGATGCTCGCGGGCAGCATGCGAGCGTGCGAGCTCGTCGAGCTCGCTGCGGACCACCTCGTCGTGATGGAGCAGCCCGCGCTCGTCGCCGAGCAAGCGCTTCGCTTCGCAAGCGGCCTGTAGGCCCCGCTTCGCGGGCGGCCCTGCCACCCGGCTACGCGG
>DASTOI010000121.1:0-2066 GCA_035762585.1 Myxococcota bacterium | reverse complement strand
GCCGCGCGCGGCGCCGCGCTGAATGCCGCCGAGCGGATCGTCGAGGCGCAGGAAGGCGGTGACCGGAGTGCGCTGGCGCGGCGCGATGCGCGCGCTGCTCGGATCCTGCGTGCCCGGAATCTTCTCGTGACGCCCGATCAGTGCGGCGCCGATCCCGGCCCGTCGATAGCGGTTGCGAAGGCCTCGAACGCGGTACTGATTCGACGCAGTGAGCTCGACCACGCGGTATCCGCCCCAGGAGAGACGCGCGTCGTCGAGGTCGACCTCGAGGCTGCCGAACGGGAGAGCGAAGCTGCCGCCGCGGAAGACGACGGTGTCCCCTTCGCCTTCACGGAATCCCTCGGTGAGCGCCTGGTTGTAGAGCTCCATCGCGAGCCGCGTGCGCGGGTCGAAGAAGCGGGGGCGGAGCGTCGCGTCGCTCGGGAAGAGAAAGGCGTACGCGTAGATCGCCGACGCGCGGAACCAGGCCGGATCCTTCGCTGATTGCGCGCGCTGGAAGGAGAGCTCGGCGAGCGCGAACAAGCGGTCGGCGCGCTCGACCGGATCGTCGAGCCGCGCATGGAGCTCGCGCAGCGCCTCGGCGGGGTCTTCTTCCCAGCGCAGCTCCAGGTCCTCGCGATCGAGCGTCTGACGCGAGAGCGCGCTCGGCGTGTCGCCGGTGAGGACGCTCGCCGCCAGCTCGCGCCGCACCTTCTTCGGATCGAAGCGGTCCACGCCCACCGGGCTCGCGCATCCCGAGATCACGCCCAGCCATGCCAGCGCGAGAAGGAGCCGAGCAACGCGCATCGCGGCCTCTCCGGTAGACATCGCGAGAAGCACACATATAGACTGCGGCCCCCTTGAACGCCGCAAAAAACGGCCAGGAGTGACCATGAGAAGCTCGATCGTCGCGCTCGGACTCATCGCGCTCGCACTCGCCTGCGCGAGTCCCGCCAGCCAGCCCCGCTCCGTCGAGCCCTCGGGCTTCCTGGGCGATTACTCGCAGCTGAAGGAGGGCGAAAAGGGCGAGGCACTGCTCGTGTACCGCAACCCGAGCGCGAACTTCGCGAGCTACGACAAGGTCGTGCTCGAGCCCGTGACGGTGTGGGCTTCGAAGAAAGTCGAGGTGCCGGAGGACGAGCTGCAGGGTCTCGTCGATTACCTCGACTCCGCGGTTCGCAACGCGCTGGGCGCCGACTACCAAATCGTCGATCGCGCGGGCCCGGGCACGCTACGCCTGCGGATCGCCCTCACGGAGGCGACCGACGCAAACGCGGTGATGGGAACCGTCTCCACGATCGTCCCGCAAGCGCGTCTGCTCTCCGAGGCGAAGCGCGTCGCGACGGGCACCGCTGGCTTCGTCGGCACCGCAGGAATCGAGGGCGAAGCGACCGACTCGCTGACCGGCGAGCGCGTCTTCGCCGCGGTCGATCGCCGAGCCGGCGGCAAGAGCGTCTCCGGCGCCACGCAGAGCTGGAAAGACGTGAAGGACGCCTTCGATTTTTGGGCGGGCAAGCTGAAGGAGCGCCTCGCGGCCGAGCGCGCGAAGGGCGCGGCCTCCTGATCGAGGTGTGCCGCAGACGCGAGATCCGCGCTCAGGCCCAGAACGCGGCGACGCGCTCGATCACCCAATAAGTCGCTGCGCTGCCGACTCCGTAGGCAGCGAGCGGCTCGGCCCAGCGTGGACGCGCCGCGAGAAGCCGGCGCGCGAGCGCGGCGAGCGCGAGCACGGCGGCGACGAAGGCGAGCTGGCCGAGCTCGACGCCGACATTGAAGAAGAACAGCGCGAGCGGGATCGCCTGCTCGGGCAGCCCGATCTCGCGAAGTGCACCGGCGAAGCCGAAGCCGTGCAGCAGGCCGAACACGAACGCCACGAGCCAGGGCGCGCGCGCCGTGAGGCCGGGCTTGCCCGCGCGCGCATGCAGGATCTCAGCCGCGACGAACGCGATGCTGAGCGCGATCACGGCCTCGACGGGCTGCTGCGGCACGTGGACGAGCCCGAGCGTGGCGGCCGCCAGCGTGAGGCTGTGGGCGAGCGTGAAGGCGGTGACCGTGCCGACGAGCCGCCGTCCGCCGCGCACGACGAA
>DASTOI010000120.1:0-2300 GCA_035762585.1 Myxococcota bacterium | reverse complement strand
GAGGCGCTGGGCGCGCTTCCGAAGAACGCTGTCGAGACGCTACGCGAAGCCTGGCTCGAGAGTCGCGTCGCCTTCCGTTCGAAGTTCTTCGAGCTCGTCACCACAGACAGGCGGCTGCTCGCGAGCGCACCGGTATTGGCTTATCGGGCGATCGGCGATCTCTTGCCCGAGGGCCTCGCGGAAGGCGCAGCCGTGTGGGTGACCTTTCAGGTCGCGGCGCCCAGACTCGAGGCGTCGCTCGCGCGCGCCGGATTCACAGGCTCGCCGCCGGAAGCGGCCGACGCACTCTTCGACGCGCTGCTCGCGAGCAAGAGCGCGATCACGTTCTCGGTCGACGAGTGGGAGGAGAGCTTCGAGCGGGTGACCACACCGAACCGCCGCATTCAGCTCGCGATCCCCGAGCTGTTCGACGAGCTCGACGGCCTCGCGAGTGAACCGGAGCGGGTGAACGCGGATTTCCCGCTCGTCCTCTCCGCCGGCGAGCGCCGCTCGTTCACTGCGAACACGATCATGCGTAATCCCGAGTGGCGAAAGAAGGACCGCGCCGGCGCGTTGCGCATGCATCCCGACGACGCCAAGCGGGCAGGTGTTACGACCGGCGGTCGCGTCCGGCTCACCACGCGGCGCGGCACCGCGGAGGTCTCGGTCGAGCTCTCCGATCGCATGCAGCCGGGTCACATCGCGCTGCCGAATGGGCTCGGTCTCGATTTCCCGGATGTGAGCGGCGGGCGCGTCGCGACGGGCGTCTCGCCGAACGAGCTCACGCGCAGTGAGGATCGCGACTGGGTCGCTGGGACTCCGTGGCATAAGCACACGCCCGCGCGGGTAGAGGCACTGTGACCACTCCCGAGGGCGCGCAGCGAGCCCCGGCGGTCGTCGTAAGCGTCGGCGTAGAACGAGACCTCGGGCGGGCGCTCGCTTCCTCGACTGCAACACCCGGCGCGTTTGCTCGAGATAGTCGCCGTGGCTCGCGTGATCGAGGCCTAGGCCAGCACAGTCGGAGCGGCGTGCGCGGAAATCAGAAGCGGCACAGCCAGTACTGCCCAATCGCACGTGCGCTGGATCTGGTCGGTGACCGTTGGACGCTTCTGATCCTGCGGGACGTTCTGCTCGGCGACCAGCGATTCGTCGACCTCCGCAAGCATCTGTCAGGAATCTCGTCATCGGTACTCACCGACCGGTTGCGCGTGCTCGCAGCGGACGGCCTCGTCGCGACCAAGAATTTGCCGCCACCCGTGGCCCGCACGGTCTATGTCGCGACGCCGAAGACGCGCGAGGCAAGACCGATTGTCGAGGCGATGGCGAAGTTCGGCATGGCGCGCCTAGCACCGCCGGGCGCGTCGACCGAGATTCGTCCCGAGATTGCCGCGCGCTTCGCCGTGGAGTCGTGGTTCGAACCGACGGCGGTAACAAGTGTCGATGAGGTCTACCGGCTGGTCCTCGACGGTGCGGCCTTCACGCTCGCGAGCTCTGCCGGCGCGAAGCACGCTCGCAGGGACCGCCCGCCTGACCTCGTGCTCACGGCTCCCGCGCACGTGATCATCGCCGCGCGCCGCGGAGACAGATCGCTTGCCGACGCTCTTGCGTCGGGCGCGGCCACCATCGCCGGCGGCAAGCGAGCGCTCTGCAACTTCCAGCGCGCTTTCTGCCTGCCTTGACGACGATTCGCCCCTGACCTTGGGTCGTACCGGGAGAAGCTCGAATTGCGAACCGACTGAACCGTTGGGCGTCGCCGGTGGACCCGTCCACTCCGCCAGCTGTCTGATTCACGCCACGAAAGGAGCTCGTCATGAGCGAGAAGCAAGAGTTCGAGATGCCCTCGGGCGCAATGCCGAAATGGATCAAGGATCACGTGGAGCTGTACCTCTCCGATCCCGAGCGAGCCCGGCTGTGGGACTCGACCATTGGCGGCGGCCCCGGCCCGTTGCCGACGCTGCTCCTCATCGCGCGGGGAGCGAAGAACGGGAAGCTCCGTCCCCTGCCGCTCCTCTATCAGGAAGTCGATGGGAAGTACGTCGTCATCGGCTCGAAGGGCGGCGCGCCGACGGATCCTGCTTGGTACGCGAACCTGAAGGCGAATCCGGAGTGCGAAATCCGGGTCGGCGCGAAGCGCATACGCGCCCGCGCATGGACGGCGAGTGGCGACGAGCGAACGCGGGGCTGGACGAAGATGACTGCGATGTACCCGCCGTACGAGGACTACCAGAAGAGCGCGGGTGCGCGGCAGATCCCAGTCGTAGTTCTCGATCCGATAGGCCCCGCATGAGCGGGTCGAAGTTCTAACGCTGGGGCTGGCACAG
>DASTOI010000119.1:0-8338 GCA_035762585.1 Myxococcota bacterium | reverse complement strand
CCGCCCGCGCGCACCCAGCCCTCCCACGTCCCGAACTGCGTGAAGCGCGTCCTGTCGACGATCGCGCGCGGCGAATCGAATGCCGGCATGCGCGTGCGCGGCTCCTCGAGCGCCGGCGCGCGCGAGACGAACGTCAGATCGCACGCGATGCCGTGCTCGTTCTCCGCGATCGCGAAGCGCAGCCGGCGCATCGGCTCGAGCACGCTCAGCGCGATCGGCCCCACCTGCGTCTGCGTCGGCTCCTTCGGCGCGAGCCGCGACGCGTGGAGCGCGTGCTGCACGCCGTCCGCGCCGAGGAACGAGAAGTGCGCGTCCATCACGTGGTGATGCGGATACAGCCCGAGCGCCGCGCCGAAGTAGAACGCGCCCTCCGGCTCGAGGCCGCCGAACCAGTAGCGGTCGTACGCGTTGGCGTCGGTCGTCGCGCGATGCGCGAGCGGCTCGGGCGTCTGGTGGATCGGGTAGTCGTCGAAGCGCGTCAGCATCGGCAGCGGATTCCGGTGAAGAGTTCGAAGCGCGCGGGGTGTCAGCTGGTCTCGTAGATCAGGAAGCCTTCCGCATCGCGCCGCCGCGCAGCCTCGCCCCGATGCAGCAGGTGCTCGAGATGCGCGTACGTCTCACTCTCCGCCATCTCGCCCCAGCTGCGCTCCTTGAACAGCCGCTGCATGTACGCGCGCACGTTCGACGGCCCGAGCTCGCGGCCGATCCGCTTCACCGTGTCGAGCCGGTCGTAGTGATGCTGCTTGATCGCCTCGCAGCGTCCCGCGAGATCGTCGAACGGATGGCCGTGCGCGGGCAGCGCGAGCTTCACGTGCTCGAGCGCCGCGACGCGATTCAGCGAGTCGAAGAACGCGTCGAGCGGATCCTTGTTCAGCGTGAGCCCGGAGATGTGGGGCGTGATCGACGGCAGCACGTGATCGCCGCTCAGGAACACGCCCTCGGCCGGATCGTGCAGGCAGATGTGGTCCTCGGTGTGGCCGGGCGTGTGCGTGACGAACCACTCGCGCTTCGCGAGCCGCAACACGTCGCCGGCCTTCACCGGCTTCGAGATCTGCGGCACGAACGAATGCCCCAGCGCGTGGAACACGCGCCACTTGAGGCGCGTGAGAAAGGGCGGTCCCGGCCGCCGGCCGCCCCACGGCGTCGAATCGCGCCGCCAGGCCTGCACGACCTGGCGGTGCGCGTCGTCGTCCTCGCCGCTCGCGGCGAGGTCCTCGACCGAGACGTCCGCCTCCTCGGCGTCGTCGCTCTCCAGAACGCCGAAGCGGAACGAGCGGTGCGCGACGATCTCGGCGTTCGCCTCGCGTGCGAAACGCGTCGCGCCGCCGAAGTGATCGGGGTGCGAGTGCGTGACGATCACCGTGTGCACGTGTTTTGGCGCGAGCCCCGCCTGCTTCAAGCGATCCTTGATCGCGAACCACGTATCCGGGCCGGGCAGGCCCGGATCGACCACCGCCGCGCCGCGCTCGTCGATCAGCGCATACATGTTCACATGGCCGAGGCCGGGCATGCGGATCGGCAGCTGCATGCGCAGCACGTTCGGCGCGACTTCGCTGATCTCGCGCTTCGCGCTCTCTTGCTCTTGGCGGTGCGGCTTCGACATCGCGCGCACGGTATGACAGCTGCGCGCGCGTCGCTGCCGCAGAAAAATGGATCGCGCGCTCGCTGTCTCTCGACGCGCTCGAGTCTGATGAAAGCGCGCGACGCGCCCGGGCTCGCACGCGAGCATTCGCGCCCATGCGCCGCCTCGCGATGACGATTCCGCTCGAATCTCTTCCGCTCGCGCAGCAGGCCGACTTCGTGCGCGAGCTCGCCGATCTCGGCTACAGCGATCTGTGGTCGAGCGAGGCGCAGGACGTCGACGGCTTCACGCCGCTCGCGCTCGCGTCGCAGTGGGCGCCGGGGCTTCGGCTCGGCTGCGCGTGCTTCCCGGTGCAGACGCGCGGGCCCGCCGTGTTCGCGATGAGCGCGGCCGCGCTCGCCGAGGCCGCGCCGGGCAACTTCGTGCTCGGCATCGGCAGCTCGTCGCCGTGGATCGTGCAGATGCAGAACGCGCGCGCGTTCGAGAAGCCGTACGCGCAGACGCGCGACATGCTGCGCTTCCTGAAGCGCTCGCTCGGCGGGCAGGCGAGTGACGGCGAGTACGACACGTTCGCGGTGCGCGGCTTCGCGCTGCGCCGCAAGCTCGCGCAGCCGCCGCCGGTGCTCGTCGCGGCGCTGCGCCCGCAGATGCTCGCGCTCGCCGGCCGCGAGGGAGACGGCGCGATCCTGAACTTCGTCACGCCGGAGGAGGCGGCGCGCTGCGCGCCGCTCGTGCGCGAGCACGGCGCGCACAAGGAGATCGCGGCGCGCATCTTCGTGTGCCCGACCACCGATGCCGAGGCGGTGCGCCGCATCGCGCGCTTCTCGCTGGCGGTCTACCTCGCGGCGCCTGCCTATCGCGCACAGCAAGAATGGCTCGGCAACGCCCATCTCTTGAAGGAGAGCTGGGACCGCCTCGCCGCCGGCGACTTCCGCGGAGCGCGCGCCGCACTCCGCGACGAGGTCGTCGACCGGTATTACATCCACGGCCCGGCCGAGTATTGCCGCGAGCGGATCGCGGCCTATCACGAGGCCGGCGTCGACACGCCGATCATCGGCCTGATCGAGCCGCCGATGGACCCGCGCGAAGCCGCGCGCCTGCTCGCCCCGCGCTGAGCGTTTGCATCGGGAGTTTGCATCGGGGACGTACTTTCATCCCCCGGATCGCGGCGAGCGCAGTGCAAGTACGTCCCCGATGAAAGTTCGCCGTATGCTGCGCGCATGGAACTCGACGAGCTCGAACGACGGCTGGTCCCGTTCGTGCGCGCGAAGTACGCGGACGAAGCCGCGCGCGTCGCCGAAGTGCACAAGATGCCCGGGCACGCCGGCTTCGCGTACGGCTTCGGCGTCGAGAGCCGCGGCGTGCGCGAGTCGTGGTTCCTGCGCATCCCGCCGCCGGGCGTGCAGTGGAAGGGCACCGCCGACGTGTTACGGCAGGTGTGCGTGCTGAACGCGCTCGATGCCACGGACGTCCCGCACTGCTCGGTGAAGTGGTCGGGCGGCGAGGGCGCGGAGCTCGCGTGGTTCGAGCGCCCGTACTTCGTCGTCCCGAAGCTGAGCGGGGACGTGCTGCGGCTCGGCCCGAATGATTGGGGCGCGAAGCTGCCGCCGGCCGCGCTGCGCGGCGCCGCCGAGCAGGCGATGCGCGCGCTCGCGGGCATCCACCGCGTTCCGTGGCGCGAGAAGTGCGCGTACCTCGGCGAGCCGATCCCATTCTCGGACGACGTCGAGCGCTGGGATCGGTTCATGCCGAAGGTCGCGGAGCCGGGGCGCTTCGCGCTGCAGGAGCGCGTGCGCGCGGGACTGCTCGCCAAACTGCCGCAGGACGCGCCGGTCGGCGTCTTCCATGGCGATTTCCAAGTGGCGAATCTCTTCTTCTCGTTCGACGCGAAGCTGCTCGCGGTGATCGATTGGGAGCTGACCGGCGTCGGCGCGACGCTGAACGACGTCGGCTGGCTCGCGACGTTCAACACGCAGCGCGCATGGGACGCGAGCCGCGGCGGCGGGCTCGTCCCGAGCTCGGCGTTCCCGAACGGCGACGAGCTCGTCGCGATTTATCAGGACGCGTGGGGCGCGAAGCTGCCCGATCTGTCTTGGTTCCGCGCGCTCGCGGCCTACAAGTTCGCGATCATCAGCGGCTTCAATCTCGCGCTGCATCGCCGCGGAAAGCGCGACGACCCGCTCTGGGAGACGACCGCGCTCTCGATCGCGCCGCTGCTCGAGCATGCGGCGGAGCTGATCGGATGAGCCGCGCGGCGCCCGGCGTTCGCGCGCCGCGGGAGACGATCGTCATCACCGGCGCGAATCGCGGCATCGGGCTCGCGCTCGCCGCTGAGCTCGCGCGAGCGGGCAAGCGCGTGATTGGCGCGTGCCGCGCGCCGGCCCGGGCGCGCGAGCTGGCCGCGCTCGAAGGCGAAGTCGACGTGCGCGAGCTCGACGTCGTGGACGAGCCGTCGGTCGTGCGCTTCGCCGCGTCGCTCGCGGACGACGCGGTCGACGTGCTCGTCTGCAATGCCGGCGTCGGCGGCGGGAGCCATCAAGCGCTGACCGACATGGACTACCGCGCCTGGCGAGAAACGTTCGAGGTGAACACGATCGCCCCGTTCCGGCTCGCGACCGCGCTGCTGCCGAACCTGCGGCGCAGCCCGCGGCCGCGCATCGTCGCGCTCTCGAGCCAGATGGCGTCGCTGCAACGGAAGAGCGGCGGCGCGTACGCATATCGCAGCTCCAAGGCCGCGCTGAACAAGGTGATGCAGGTGCTCTCCGTCGACCTCGAGCGCGAGGGAATCGTCGTGTGTCCGGTCCACCCGGGCTGGGTCCGAACCGACATGGGCGGCGCCGGCGCGGAGCTCTCCGCCGACGCGAGCGCGCAGGGACTGCACGCGCTGATCGAGTCGCTCGGGCCGGAGCACTCGGGCCGGTTCTGGACTTGGGACGGGAAGGAGCACCCGTGGTGAGGCGTGCCCCCCGCGCTCTCGTGGCGGCGCACGAGCCGCCGTGCGACGTTGCCGGCGCGGGAGGAGCGCTGATGAGCCGCCGACTCCGCACCGCGCTCGTGGTCGAAGACGACGCCGACCTGAGGACGGCGATCACGGGCTACCTGCGGTCGAAGCTGACGAGGGTCGCCGCCGCCGGCAGCGCAGCGGATGCAATCGCACAGCTGCGCGGACGGCCCGACGTGATCGTGCTCGACGTGCTGCTGCCCGACGGCGACGCCTTCAAGGTGTTGGAGCATGCGCAGCGCCTCGCGCCCGCGCCGATCCGCATCGCGATGTCGGGCAACGCGACGCCCGAGGAATCGTTCCGACTCGCGCAGTTCGGCGTGCGCCGCTACCTGCAGAAGCCCGTCTCGCTCGAGGAGATCTGGCAGGCGATCTGCAGCGCGAGCGAGGAGCCGCCCGATCTGAAGCCGCTCGTGCAGGAGACCGTGGGCCGCCTGCCGCTGCGCGACATTCTGAGCCGGGTGCGTGAAGAGGCGATCCGGCAGGCGTTCGCGATCGCGCGCGGCAATCGCACCGCCGCGGCGCGCATCCTGAGCGTGACGCGGCAGGCCGCACAGCAGATGCTGCGCGACGCGATCGCCCGCAAGTCGCCGCGCGCCTAACAGGCGCGCGCTCGCCGCAGCGCGCGGCGCCCGCGTTTCCGCAATGAACGCGCGGCTCTAGGCAGCTTCCGCGCAACGCGCCCGCAAGTCAGCTTGCGCCTGGCGCAGCTCTCCTTCTCAAGCGCGCAGCTTCGCTCGGGCGATGCGGGCCGCGGAAGGAGAATGCATGCCGCCGCGGCCGCTCGTCGTCGATGCCGACAGTCACAAGTGCGAAAACCCCGCCGTCTGGTTCGACTACTTGCCGGCCCGCTTTCGCGAGCGCCTGCGCTTCGTGCGCGACCGCTTCGGCGAGCAGCGCTTCGAGCTGCGCGATCGCGACGCGCGCAGCGGCGAGCTCGTCTGGCGCACGTTCCTGCAGCCCGAGGGCTACGCGAAGGGGACCTTCCGCCCGTATCACGAAGAGACCACGATCGGCGGCCTCTTCAACCGCGTGCGGCTCGCGCACATGGAGCGCGAGGGCGTCGACCATCAGGTGATCTACGGCTCGGTCGCGCTGGCATTCAACTCATTAGGGGACGCCGAGCTCGCGAGCGCGCTGTGCCGCGCGTACAACGACTACATCGCCGACGACTGCGCGCCGTACGCGGCGCGTCTGCATCCGGTCGCGCACGTCGCGCTGCAGGATCCCGCCGAGGCGCTGCGCGAGCTGCGCCGCTGCGTGCTCGAGAAGGGCTTCGTCGCGGCGGCACTGCCGCCGAGCCTGCCGGCGCCGCATCCCGAAGCGCCGGACGCGTTCCCGAGCATTCGCGTTCCCAAGCATCTCTCGCACGCCGACTTCGAGCCGTTGCTCGCCGAGGCGGAGCAATTGGGGATCGCGCTCGGCATCCACGCGGCGCCCGGCGTCTACCTGCCCGGCGGGACTTCCGATCAGCTCGACTCGTTCACGCTCGTGCACGTCTTCGCGAACCGCTCCATGCAGCAGATGGCGCTGGCCAAGCTGATCTTCGACGGCACGCTCGACGCGCACCCGCGCCTGCGCGTCGGCTTCCTCGAGGCCGGCGTCGGCTG
This sequence comes from Myxococcota bacterium, assembly GCA_035762585.1. GTDB lineage: Bacteria > Myxococcota_A > UBA9160 > UBA9160 > UBA6930 > VGRF01. The sequence continues at coordinate 2,145 of DASTOI010000119.1, read as the reverse complement.
GCTGCCCGATCTCCTGCACAACCTGCACGAGCACTGGGAGAAGCGCGTCGCGCACTTCGACGCGAGCCTCGAGCCGAGCGTCCCGGAGTTCCTGCTCGAGTTCGCGCGCGAGTGCGACGCGAAGGGCAAGCGCGGCCTCGTGCGCAAGGCGCGCCAGCTGCTCGCGATCTTCTCGCCGCGCCGCACGCGCGAGGCCTCGGCCGCCGAACTCGCCGCGTTCCGCGACGAGCATCCGCGACTTGCGAGCGATCCCCTCGCGGCGCTCGCGCGCGGCCAGCTGTTCTTCACCGTCGAGCCCGACGACCCCGCGCCGCGCTACCTGCGCGCCGCCCTCGGCCCCGCCGGCGATCGCGTGTGCGGGCTCGCAATCGATTACGGCCACTGGGACGCGACGCTGAAGGACTGCGTCGCGCTCGCGACCTCACACGCGGGCGACGACGCCGACTACGCCGCGCGGCTGGTCGGCGGCAACGCGCTGGCGTTCTACGGCGAGCGGCTGGCGGAGCGCGTCCAGGCGCCGCCCCTCGCGCTCTCCGCTTGACCCAACAACAGAGGCATATTCATGGCTCGTTTTCTGAATCCTTTTCGTCTGCTGAGTGGTGAAGCGCGCGCCGAGCACGTCGCCGCGTACGAGGGCTGGCTCGCGAAGCGCGACGGCGACTACGACCTGGACGCGCGCACGCTCCACATCCGCGAGCCGCGCATGGCGGCGCTCGAGGCGGAGAGGGTCGAGTGGCGAGGCGAGATCGACGCGTCCGCGTTCTTGGCAGCAATGAGGAACGAACGGGGCGTCGCGCTTGACCTGCGCGGCGAATGGCTCGTCGCCGCGGCGAAGGCGAGCGAAGGGGAGCGTTACGGCGTGGAGATGGAGCTCGCTCATTTCCGCCGCGACCAGTTCTTCGCGGGATTCGACTCCCCCGAGATCGTTCTCCGCGTCCTGTTGCAGGAGGCCTATCACACCCGTCTCCTCAGCGAGCTGTGCCGGACGTGCGGTGTGCCATTCGCGCCGGGCCGCCCGAACCTGGGAACACGCTGGTTCTGCGCCTCGATGCGTCTCATGCCCGGTTGGCTGCGATGGACGTTCGTGCTCGCCGGCGAGTGCGTCGGTGCGGCGTTGTTCCGCCAGCTGCACGCGAAGGCGAACGCGTTCTCTTCGCAGCCGGCCGTACAGGACCGCTTGCGCCGAATTCTCCACGAGATCCTGATCGACGAGGTGCTGCACATCGCCTTCCTCCGCGCGCACCTCGGTCCGCTCGGGATCGGTGTCGCGAGACTGCTCTTGCCGATCACCGCGTTCGGCGTGCTCCGCGAAGTGCCGACACTCCGCCACCTCGGTTGCACCCCCGGCGGCCTGCTCCGCGATCTCGCCCGGGGCGTCGAGATTCCGTCCGAGCTGGGTTGGCTGACGCACGACCACGAGACGGAGGAGTTTTCGTCGCTCGTGCCGGCGGGTGCCTGATAGGCTGGGCCCGCATGGGCGCAGCCACGGCGAACGCGCGGGCGCAGCTTTTCGAGGATCGGCTCGGGCTCGTCTACATCCTCGCCGGTCTTGTGTATCCCGCGTGGTGGGTGTTGCGACCTCCCGGGGCAAACGACCCGCTGATCGGATGGATCGTCGTGGGCGGTGCCTTCCTGGCAACTGGCATCGCGGCCCTCGCGAGCAGGGCGTTCCGAGCGACTCCGTTCCGCTTCGCGCCGACCTTCTTCGCGACTGCGCACCTCCACGCGCTGTTCTTCCAGAATCTCGATCAGCCGTACTACGCGACCGCGGCGCTGCTGGTCTCGGTTTCATCCCTGATCGTCCTGACGGACCGAGTCGCGCTCGTCGCGTACATGGTGATGAACGTCGCGCTCGCCGCGCGTCCGCTGTTCATGGATTTCGCGCCGAACGTCGTCTTTTATTTCGTCGGCGTTCTCTCCGTCCTCTTCTGGGTCGGCCACAGCGTCCGTGCGATGCGCGCCGCACAGCATCGAGCCGACACCGCGCTGCGCGCGACGCGCGAGGAGCTCGCGCACGAGCGCTCCGAGCGCCAGCGCCTGCAGCACGAGCTCGAGACGGCGCAGCGCATGGACTCGCTCGGGCGGCTCGCCGGCGCGTTCTCGCACGAGTTCAATAATCAGCTGATGGCGATCCGCATCCACACG
>DASTOI010000118.1:0-2039 GCA_035762585.1 Myxococcota bacterium | reverse complement strand
CTTCTCGCGCAGCGGATGCGGCACGTGCGCGTTCGCCGCGAGCTCGGCGGCGCGCTGCTTTAGGAGCTTCTTGCGCTTCTTCTTCTTGCGTACGCCGTTCGTCGTGATGCACGAGAGCACGAAACGGGCCTGCGCCATCCGGTCGAGCACCCAGCGCCCGAGGGCCTGCGTCTCGAAGTAGGGCGCGACGCTGCTGCAATTCGGCGGCGACATCGCGGGCGGCGGCGTCGCGTAGATCGGCGGCGCCGCGAGCCGCGCGTCGCCGAGCAGCGCATCGACGAGACTCGCGAGCGTCGCGTGCTCCGCTGCGAGGAACTGCACGTCGGCGTCGCTCGCGCCATAGCCCGCACGGCGGAGCAGATGAGCGACGTCGTCCGGGTTCAGCATGCGCGCGCCTCCGCGGCCGGGCGCTGGTCAGTGCCGCGAGCGCCGGGCGCATAGTACGAGCGCCGAGCGTTTCTCAGGCCGCGATCAGAGCCGCACCTCCACGAGCGGGCTCTCGGCCTCCCAGCGCGGGAGCTCGCTCGCGCGGTCTGCCGCGATCCGCGCGTGATTCGCGCGCAGCGCGTCGAGCTCTGCGGCGCTCGCGCCGGGCGCCCACTCCGCGCGCGTGTTGCCGTCGATCTGCTCGAGGATGCGCGCGAGCACGCGGCCGCGTTCGGCCGAGCCCGTGACGATGCGCGCGAACGCCGGCAGATCGCGCCGCGCGGACTCCTTCAGGTGCAGTGTGAAATGCGGCTCGGCCTCGAGGTTGCGGAGCCAGTGCCGGTCGCGCCCCGGCGAGCCGGTCAGGTAGAGGCGGCCCTGCACGCGAAAGAACCAGATCTCGGTGCGCCGCGGCAGGCCGCTCTTGCGGCCGCGCGTCGTGATGTCGGCGACACGATCGCGCGCGAGCGCGGCCTGCGCGTCCGCGTCCAGTGCCGGCGCGAGCGGCTCGCCCGCGAAGCGCTCGCGCACCGCGAACTCCTGCACGGGCCTGCGCTTCAGCTGCGTGAGGCGCTTCGCGGGCACGCCGAGCGGCACCACCGCCGCGACGGCGAAGTGCTCCGGAATGCCGAGCAGCCGCTGCAGCTGCGGCTCGCCGCCGACGCAGAACGTGGTGAGCGCACCGCCGAGCCCCTCGGCGCTCGCGGCCAATAACAAGCTCCACACGAACGGGTAGACGGACGCGCCCGTCGTCACGCCGATGCGCTCCAGCTCGCTGTCGAGCGAGGCCGCCAATGCGAGGTCGATGCAGACCACGAGCAGCACCGGCGCCTTCACGAGCGTGTCGGTGATGCGCGCCGGGACGGGCGTCGCGTCGATCTGCTGCTGCGTGAGCTTCGTCGGGTGGATCGTGTTCCACGGGCTCTCGCCGGCAGCGACTTGCGCGAAGTAGCGGCGCATGGTCGGAATCGCGAGCTCCGCGAGCGCGCGTTTCGTGCGCTCCTCGCGCACGACGATCACGCGCCAGCCCTGGCGATTGCCGCCGCTCGGCGAGAAGCGCGCGTCGTCGAGGATGCGCAGCAGCGCATCGTCGGGGACCGGCGCGTCGGTGAATTCCCGCGCAGCAAACGTCGTGCGCATCGCTTCCAATAGATCCACGGTCGTTCGACCTCCTCGTCGCGAGCTCGCAGTGCTGCTCGACATTATCCGCTGCGCGCCGCGCTCTCGGCCGAAGTAGAGTGCGCGGGGAGGAATTCGAACCGTGCAGAAGTCCGATCTCGTGATGCCTTCGTCGATGCAGGCGATGTACGACCGCTTTCACTTCGCGCCGGCGGTGCGCGCCGGCGATTTGCTGCTCTGCTCGGGGCAGATCGGGGTCGGCGCCGACGGCCGCGCGCCCGCGGATCTCGAGCAGCAATTCACGCTCGCGTTCGAAGCGGTGCGGACGATCCTGGCCGAGGCGAAGCTCAACTTCTCGGACGTGGTCGAGCTGACGACCTTCCACGTCGGCCTGCTGCAGCAGATCCAGGTGTTCTCCAAGGTCAAGGACCGCTACCTCGCCGAGCCGTATCCCGCGTGGACCGCGATCGGCGTCAGCGAGCTCGCGTTTCCGG
>DASTOI010000117.1:0-3661 GCA_035762585.1 Myxococcota bacterium | reverse complement strand
CCCGTTCTGGTGACTTGGCGGTCGTTGGAGCGCGCTCAGGCAAGCTCGCGGGCGAGCTCGTCGTCGCTCAGCGCGAGCAGGCGCTCGGTGGTGCCGTGGAAGCGCTGGCCGCCGCCTTCGTTGCGGCCGAACAGGACATGCGTGCGCGCGCCGCTCTGCAGCGCGCGCTGCTGGCGCAGGCCCGTCGCGTAGTCCTCTTCTCGGACCACGTAGCCGAGCAGCTCGAACATCTTGTCGGCCACCTCGCGCTGCTCGTCGGTCGGCGGCTTCTCGGTCAGATAGTTCTGCACCGTGATCGACTCGAGCGGGCTCTCGCCCGGGAACAGCTGCGAGATCATCACGCCGCGGCCGCCGGCGTCGAACGACGCGATCGAGACATGCGGAAAGATCGTCCACACGCCGGACAGCAGCGTATGCAGCGGCCACTCCTCCGGCGGCGAGCTCTTCTGCGCGTTCGCCTCCGCGCTCATGGGCTCGCCATCACCGCGCACCGAGCTCGGCACGCCCTTCGAGAGCGCGAGCACGCGCTGGTGCGGGCCCCACGCATAATAAAGCGCGCGGTTTCCGATCTCGGTGCCGAAGGTATTCCGGTGCAGGATCGGCAGGTGATAGAAATCGAGGTAGCCGTCGTACGCGATCTTCCAGTTCGGGCCCTTCACGGTGCGGCGCGAGTGGAAGTGCCACGACTCGAAGCCGAAGTGCGCGAGCAGCGCGTCGTAGCCGCACAGGAACTTCTCGATCGAGAGCCGCGACTTCGGATCGAGGATCACCCAGATCAGGCCCGCGCGTTCGAGGACCGGCAGCCTCACCAGGCCGTGCGTCGCGCGATCCACATCGCCGAAGTCTTTCTGCTGGAAGACGGCGGCGAGCCTGCCGTCGAGGTCGTACGTCCACGCGTGATACGGGCACATGAAGCGGCGCGCGTTGCCGCTCGCCTCGGTGACGATCTGCGCGCCGCGATGCGCGCACGAGTTCACGAACGCGCGCACGCCGCCGTCCGCTCCGCGCGCGATCAGCACCGGAACGCCCGCGGCCTCGAGCGCCCGGTAGTCGCCGGCCTTCGGCAGCTCGCACGACATCGCGAGCATCAGCGGCACGCGTTTGAAGATCTTCTCCCGCTCGAGCCGCGCGCGGTCCTCGTCGAGGTAATTGCGGGCCGGAACGCGGAGCACGTCGGGCGTCTGCTCGACGCGATCGGCCTCGGCGCACGCGGCCATGTGCTTCGCCATCCGGACGAGCTCGTCGCGCGACATCGGATTCCCTCCATTTAACGCGTTCAATTCAACCGCATTGTACGCCGCTTGCATAGAGTTTGGAGGGCCGGAGGAGCGATCATGCCGGGAGATCTGAATTGGCTCGCTCGCGTGAAGGAGGAGCCGCTCGAGCCGAAGCGCCCCATCTGTGACCCCCATCACCATCTCTGGGACAGCCCGAGCCACCGTGAGCGCTACCTGCTCGACGAGCTGCTCGCGGATGCCGGGAGCGGGCATCGCGTCGTCAGCACCGTGTTCGTCGAGTGCGCCGCGATGTACCGGGCCGGGGGCGACGAGGCGCTGCGCTGGGTCGGCGAGACCGAGTTCGCGCAGGGCGTCGCCGCGATGGCGGCGAGCGGCCACTACGGAGAGACCCGCGTCTGCGCCGGCATCGTGAGCCGCGCGGATCTGACGCGCGGCGACGATGTCGCTCGTCTGCTCGACGCCCACATCGGCGCGAGCCCGAACCGCTTTCGCGGCGTTCGCCACGCGACCGCGTACGACCCGAACCCGGAGATCCGCCGCTCGCACACCGCCCCGCCGGCAGGGTTGTTAGAGGACGCCGCGTTCCGCCGCGGCTTCGCGGAGCTCGCGAAGCGCAATCTCTCGTTCGACGCGTGGCTCTATCACCACCAGATCCCCGAGCTCACGGGGCTCGCACGCGCGTTCCCCGAGACGACGATCGTGTTCGACCACTTCGGCGGGCCGCTCGGCATCGGCCCCTACGCCGGCAAGCGCAGCGAGATCTTCGCGCAGTGGAAGCGCGACGTGGACGAGCTCGCACGCTGCGAGAACGTCGTCGCAAAGCTCGGCGGCCTGCTCATGGCGGTGAACGGCTGGGGCTACGAGAAGCGCCCGATGCCGCCGGGCTCCGAAGAGCTCGCGACCGCCACACGCGGCTGGTACCTGCACGCGATCGACCGCTTCGGCCCCAAGCGGTGCATGTTCGAAAGCAACTTTCCGATGGACCGCGTCACATGCAGTTATCAGGTTCTCTGGAATTCGTTCAAGCGCATCGCGTCCGGCTTTAGTGAGAGCGAGAAGGATGCGTTGTTCCACGACACGGCGGTGCGTGTTTATCGGCTTTGAGGGCCTTCTACGTTCGTGACGCCGCTGCGCGGTCCGGCGGGGGCTCGCTGCGCTCACGCGCGTGACCGCGATGGATCGGGGCGTGCGCCGTTCGAGGATTTTGGCGCGTTGTGCTTCTAGCGTGCGCGCGGTCACGCCTGGGGCTTCGCTCCGCGACCCCCGCCTGCCCCGTGACAGAAAGCCGATGATTGCCAACGGCAATGCCCGGGGCTTACCCGACATTCCCAACAACACCACGACGGCGAGCGAGATCCCGACGAGGAAGAGGCGATTCTTGCGGCGTAGGTGCGCGAGCGCCGAGTCCTTCGGAACCGTGTAGGCGTCCCGCAGTGGCTCCACTTCTGTCGCTACGCCTCCACCTTCGCGTAGTAATTCTTCGCTCCGATCTTTCGCACGTCGCTGAGCCAGTCGCTGTCGTAGTGCTCGGTCGGGCCTTGGAGCGGGTCGACCAGGCTCCAGGCTTGGCGTTTGTAGGTCCAGTTGTCGGGCTGGAGGCGGTGGGCGGCGCGGAAGAAGGGGCGCGCGGCGGCCTCGTGGCCGGTCCGGTGCAGGTGTTGGCCGAGCTCGAAGTTCGCGGCGGCGAGCGAGACCTCCTTCGGGCGCGGCGCGGAGCGCGAGATCACTTCGTCGGCCGTCAGCGCGTAGCGGCTCTTGCTGCCGTTCTGCGCCCAGTCGCGCAGCATTCGGGCGGTCTGCTGGAAGTCGACCTCGAGCTTCGCGGCCTCCGCGAGCATTTCCTTCAGGCGGGGCGGCGTGCCTTCGGGCAGGTCGACGCTGCCGTAGCCGCGCTCGCGCGGCGCGAACGCAGGCTCGGCGGGGCGCACGAGCATGCCGTGCTCGTCGATCCACACGCTCATCGGCACGTTGATGATGCCGAGGCTGGCCCCTAATGAGTGCTCAGGGTCGAGCAGCTGCGGATAGCTCGTCTTCGCGGCGTCGATCCACGGGTAGGCGGCCTCCACGTTCGTGTCCATCGCGACCGCGACGATCTCGAGGCCTCGCGGCCGCAGCTCGTCTCGCACCGCCTGCCACACGGGCAGGTCCATGCGGCAACCTCACCAGCTCGCCCATGCGCAAAGGAAGACTTTCGTCCCTTTCAGCGAGCCGAGGCGGAACGGGTTGCCGTCGCGCGCCGGCAGCGTGATCTCGGGCACGACGGCCGTCGTGAGCGCGCGCCCTCCCGAGATCGGGCCGAGCGCCCACAAGCCGTGCGCCTCGTCCGCGACGAGCGCCATTCCGAGCGCGTCCGCCACCGCGGGCACGTTCACGCGGCCATCCGCGCGCCGCGCGTCCTTCGGCAGCGGCATGCAGACCTCGGC
>DASTOI010000116.1:0-2722 GCA_035762585.1 Myxococcota bacterium | reverse complement strand
GAGCTCGATCTCGTCGCGCGCCTCGAGCGTGCCCTGCGCGCGCACGATCGGGCGCTCGGCGCGCGGCTCCGCGATCACGACGTCGACGACCGGCAGCGTGGCCTCGAGCTCGCGCGGCTTCGGCTCGGGGCGCAGCGCGATCAGTCCGATGCTCGAGAGCGCGGCGCCCCCGAGCACGATCAGCGAGAGCAGCGTCTTCCTCTGGAGCTTCATCGCGCGCTTTCAGCCGGGGCGCGGCGCATGCGGACGCCCCTGCCGCCAGCACGCTCGCGCGAATCGACCCCGATCTTTCGGTCGCCCGCAGCGCGCGGGTGAGGCTCGCCGCGCCGTCGAGACGCGCTTTCTCACGTGCGACGCGGCGTCCCGAATTCGGGACGCCCCTCGCAAGCGAAGCGCGCAGCGAGGCGGAGTCTTCGGAGCCGAGCGAAGTCGAACAGTGGCTTCCGCGTACCTTGGATCCTCGTGCGCGGTGCTCGCGCATCCTGAGTCGACCGCCACGCGCGCTATGGCATTCTCGCCGAGCGGAGGACGCGCGGTGCTGACGCTGTACCACGCCCCGATGTCGCGTTCGGTGCGCGTGCGCTGGCTGCTCGAAGAGCTCGGTATCCCGCACTACATCGAGACGTACTCGCTGCCCGAGCTGAAGCGCGCCGAGTACGTCGCGATCCACCCGATGGGCAAGATCCCGACGCTGTTCGACGCGGGCATCGTGCTCTACGAATCGGGCGCGATCGTGCAGTATCTGCTCGAGCGCTACGGGCAGGGGCGGCTCGAGCCCGTCGGCATCCGCGAGCGCGCGCGCTTCCTGCAATGGATTCACTTCTCGGAGGCGACGCTGATGACGCCGCTCAGCGAGATCGTGATGCACAAGAAGGTGCGGAACGAGAAGGACCGAATTCCCGCGCTGATCCCGGACGCCGAGCGCCGCGCGCATTCGGCGCTCGCGCTGGTCGACCGCGCGCTCGCGCGCAGCGAGTGGCTGGTCGGCGAATTCAGCGCAGCCGACATCATGATGGGCTACCCGGTCGCGCTCGCGAGCGTGCACGGGCTCGTCACGGAGATCTATCCCAACCTGCAGGACTACCTGCGCCAGTGCAAAGCGCGGCCCGCGTTCCGGAGGTCGATCGCGACATGACAAAGCCGATCGTCGACGCCGTGCTGGTCGCGGCGGGCAAGTACCACGACATCGACTTCGCGCGGCTCGAGCTGCTGAAGCTGCTCGCGGAGCACGAGCACGTTCGCGTGCGTGTGGCGGCGGACTACGCGGACACCGACGCGATCGCGCGCGCGAAGTTCCTCGTGACGTACACGTGCGACGTGCGCCCGACGCAGCCGCAGCAGGATGCGCTCGCGAAGTTCGTGCAAGCCGGCGGCCGCTGGATCGCGCTGCACGGCACGAACTCCGCGCTCGACTTCACGCCCAAGGGCGTCGACGCGCCGCGCGTCTTCCCGACGCTCGCTCACACCCTCGGCAGCCAATTCATCGCGCACCCGCCGATCCAGCCCTATCGCGTGCGCGTCTCCGCGCCGAGCCACCCGCTGGTCGCGGGCGTCGGTGAGTTCGAGACCGACGACGAGCTCTACCTCTCCGAGTACCACGAGCGCGAGAAGCTCACCGCGCTGCTCGAGACCGAGTACTCCGGCAAAGCGCTCGGCTTCGTCGAAGACGACTGGTCGCACACGCGCCAGCACCTCGTGATGTACCTGCGCCCGCTCGGCGCCGGCGCCGTCCTCTACAACACGCTCGGCCACTGCCGCGGCCACTACGACATGCGCCCAGTGACCGACTACTACCCGAAGATCGAGCGCTGCTCGTGGGAGAAGCCGCAGTACTACGAGCTACTGCGCCGGAGCCTCCGGTGGGCGCTCGGGGAGCTCTGAGCGGGCGCGGACGCTGCCGAGAGCTAAATGAGAAGGCCCGCCGGCATCGCTTCCGGCGGGCCTTCGTTTGCGTCAAATGCCGGTCAGGCGCTGGCCCCGCTCAGTACTCGCTCTCGCCGAACGTGTACCGAATCGTCGCGCCGAACGTGCGCGGCTCGAGCAGGAATAAGTTCGTGAAGTTCGCCGACGTCGGGTCCGTGAAGTAGTGACCCGTGACGTCGTTGTTGTCCTGCAGGTTCTTCCCCCAGAGCTCAAACAGCCAGGGGCTTCCGTCCTTCGTAATCGACAGATTGGCGTCGAGCTGCTGCCAGCCAGGGATCAGGTCCTTCTTCGTGTTGTAGATGCGGGTGAACATTTCGGACCGCCAGTAGAAGTCGACGCGCGGCGTCGCGACCCATCCGCGGAAGTCCGGGAGCGAGTACTGCGTTCCGACCTTGACAGTCCAATCGGAAGCCTGCGGGAGCCTATTGCCCTTCAAGTTTGCCGCGAAGCCATCGTTCACGTACCCGCACACGTCCGGGTCTGCGGCGATCAAGTCAGCCAAGTTGCCGGCCATCGTTCCCACCGGAGCCGTCTGGCACAAGCCTGCCGGCAAGAGAGGAACGAGGTCCGGATTGTCATCCACCCCTCCATTGTCCATAGGATCGAGATCTGCGGCGTCTGTTGCCCGCGCAAAGAACGGATCGAGACAGTACGGATTGATTGCTGGATTGCAGACCGAATTCTGGCCGGCCGGGAACGGCAGGAGCTGCTTGATCGGCATCCAGCCCGCGCGGCCCTGCGTCGGGTCGGCGCCGTCGATCGAAAGACCTTTCTGGATCTCGCTATCGAGCCACGAGAT
>DASTOI010000115.1:0-2162 GCA_035762585.1 Myxococcota bacterium | reverse complement strand
CACATGAACGTGGAGGCGCGGCTGCGCGACCGCATCGGCGAGGCGGCGGCGCGCCTCCACACCGGTCGCAGCCGCAACGATCAGGTTGCCACCGACCTGCTGCTCTACCTGCGCGACGCCGCGCGCGCCGCGCGCGCGGGCCTGCACGACCTCCAGGAGGCGCTGCTGTCGCGCGCGCGGGAGCACCTCGACACGGTGCTGCCGGGCTACACGCACCTCCAGCGCGCGCAGCCGGTGCGGCTCGCGCATCACTGGCTCGCATTCGAGGAGCTCTTCTCGCGCGACGCCGGCCGCTTCGCCGATCTGCGCGCGCGCGTCTCGCGCTCGCCGCTCGGCGCGGGCGCGCTCGCGAGCACGACGCTGCCGCTCGACCGCGCGCAGACCGCGCGTGAGCTCGGCTTCGAGGGCCCGAGCGCGAACAGCATGGATTCGGTCGGCGCGCGCGATCACGCGCTCGAGTTCCTCGCCGCGGCCGCGATCGCGATGGTGAACCTCTCGCGGCTCGCCGAGGAGCTCGTGCTCTGGTCGACCGCCGAGTTCGGCTTCATCGAGCTCGCCGATGCGTACTCGACCGGCTCGAGCCTGATGCCGCAGAAGAAGAATCCCGACATCCCCGAGCTCGTGCGCGGCAAGGCCGGGCGCGCGATCGGCAATCTCGTGACGCTGCTGACGGTTGTTAAGGGGCTCCCGCTCACGTACAACCGCGATCTGCAAGAGGACAAGGAGCCGCTGTTCGACAGCGCGCGCACGCTCGCGGACTCGCTCGAGGTGACGGCCGGCGCGCTCGCGACGCTGCGCGTGAACGTGGAGAAGATGCGCGCCGCCGCCGAGGATCCGCTGCTGCTCGCGACCGATCTCGCCGAGGCGCTCGTGCGCGAGGGCGTGCCGTTCCGCGAGGCGCACGAGGCGGTCGGGAAGGTGGTCGCGCACTGCGTCGCGGCGAAGCGCGATCTGCGGCAGCTCGCGCGCGAGGAGCTGCGCGGCTTCCACGCCGCGTTCCCGGCGAGCAGCGGCGAGCTGCTCGATCTCGAGCGCGCGCTCGAGCAGCGCGCGCTTCCGGGCGGAACTGCGCGCGCGCGCGTGCGTGAGGCACTCGCCGCGGCCGAGCGGCGTCTACAGGAAGAAGCGGCAGCGCTGGGGGAACGGGCGTGAGGCGCGCGGCGGCGTGGTTGTTATTGGCCGGTGCGCTCGCCGCGTGCGGCAAGTACGGGCCGCCGGTGCGGGCCGAGCAGGCCGCGAAGCCGGCGCCGGCCGCCGAGCCGAGCGACTCTGCGATCGAAGAGGCGACGCCATGAGCACGAGGCTGCGGTTCACGAAGATGCACGGCGCCGGGAACGACCTCGTCGTGCTCGACGGCCTGCGCGGGCCGTTGCCGGCGTTCGAGCCGCACGTGCGCCGGCTCGGCGATCGCCGTTTCGGGATCGGCTTCGATCAGCTGCTCGTGCTCCGGCCGAGCAAGCAGGCCGACGTGCGGATGGAGATCTACGACGCGGACGGCTCGCAGGTAGAGATGTGCGGCAACGGCATCCGCTGCGTGCTGAAGTACCTGCGCGACAACGGCTACACGACGAACGACAGCATCACGGTCGAGACGCTCGGCGGCATCGTGACGCCGCGCTGGCAAGGCGAGCTGGTGCGCGTCGACATGGGCGCGCCCGTGCTCGCGCCGGCGAAGATTCCGACGCGGCTCGGCGACCCCGCGAGCCCGGCGCCGGTGATCGACGCCGAGCTGCGCGCGGACGGGCAGAGCTTCCGCGCGACCTGCGTCTCGATGGGGAACCCGCACTGCGTGCTCTACGTCAACGACGTGGACGCGGCGCCCGTGACGACGCTCGGCCCGAAGCTCGAGCACCACGAGGCGTTCCCGAATCGCGTGAACGTCGAGTTCGTGCAGGTCGTGAGCCGCAGCCGCCTGCGCCAGCGCACGTGGGAGCGCGGCACCGGCGAGACGCTCGCGTGCGGCAGCGGCGCGTGCGCGGTCGGCGTGGCCTCGATGCTGCGCGGTGTCGTCGATCGCCGCGTCGAGATCGAGCTGCGCGGCGGCACGCTCGCGATCGAATGGGAAGGCCCCGGGAAGAGCGTCTTCATGACGGGCCCGGCGGCGACCGTCTTCACCGGCGAGATCGAGATCTGAGAAATGGCGAAACGGGTCTGACCCCGTT
>DASTOI010000114.1:0-12929 GCA_035762585.1 Myxococcota bacterium | reverse complement strand
CTTCCCGCACGCTTCGCGTCGAGAGCTGATTTTGTACTGGAACAATATTTGTACCTAGTCCATTGTTGATTTCATGAGCGGGCTGCGTGAGCGCAAGAAGCAGTTGGTGCGCGATGGCATTCTCGAGATTTGCGGGCGGCTGTTTCGGTCGCGCGGGTTCGACGAGACGACGGTCGACGAGATCGCGCGCGAGGCGGAGATCAGCCGGCAGACGTTCTTCAATTATTTCCCGAGCAAGGAAGCGGTGCTCGCGGAGATCGGTCTCGTCTGGCTGCGCGCACAGGGCGAGCTCGCGAGCCGCGGGCGACGGCGCGGCCTTCCGGAGTCGACGCCGGAGGGGCTGCGGCAGGCGATTCTCGATCAGCTCGCCGCGATCGAGAAGGACCGCGAGCTGATGCGGCTCGTGTTCACGCGCTCGGGCCTTTTCTTTCCGCACGGCTCTCACGTCGGGAAAGCCGGCGACGAGGCGCGCCTCGATCACACGCGCAGCTTCATGGCGGCGGTCGCGGCGCGCGTGCGGGTCGGCCAGAAGGCGAAGCGGATCCGGCGCGACATCGACGCGAACCAGATCGCCGAGATGTACGTCGCGGTGCTCGTCATCACGACGCGGCTCTGGCTCACCGGTTATTGGGGCGAGCGCGGCAGCTTGGTCGAGCGAGGACGCCGCGCGCTGCGCGTGCTCGAGGACGGCCTTCGCGCGCGTAAGGGATCGCGATGAGCTGGATCCCGACGCTGACGCTGTTCGTGATGATGCTCGCGCTCGGCATGACGCTGCGGCCGCTCGACTTCCGCCGGCTCGCGACGATGCGGCGGGCCGTGTTGCTCGGCCTGCTCGGCCAGCTCGTGCTGCTTCCGCTCGTCGCGTTCGCGCTCGCGCGCGTGTTCCCGCTCTCGCGCACGCAGGCGATCGGCCTCGTGTTGATCGCCGCGTGCCCCGGCGGCGTCGTCTCGAACGTGGTCTCGCGTTTCGCACGTGGCGACGTCGCGCTCTCGATCTCGCTGACCGCGGCGTCGAGCTTGGTCTGCTTCCTCAGCCTGCCGTTCGTCGTCGGCCTCGCCCTTCGCGCATTCGGCGGCGATGGGCCGCACATCGAGCTCGCGTTCGCCGACATGGCGGCCCCGCTGTTCGGCACGACCGCCCTGCCCGCTCTGTTAGGGATGGCGGTGCTGCAGCTCCGCCCGGCCCTGGCTGAACGGCTGCACCGGCCGCTCCTCGGCCTCTCGACGCTCGTGCTGATGCTGCTGGTGATCGGCCTCGCGGTCGGCGTTGCGCGCTCGAGCAGTGAGCTCTCGCTGGGCGAGCTGTTCCGCGATGTGATCCCGCCCGTGGTCGCGCTGGTCTCGATCACGATGGGGGTCGGGCTGGCCTGCGCGAGAGCCCTCGGGCTCGACTCCGCCACGGCGCGCACGCTCGCGCTCGAGATCGGCCTGCAGAACTTCAACCTGGCGCTGGTGGTGGCGATGTCCGTGATCGGCGAGCAGCGCTACGCGGGGCCCGCGCTCGTCTACCTGCCGGTGATGTATGGCTTCGCTGGAATCGTGATCGCGTGGGGAATCCGCGAAGGAAGGGGCGAAGCGCGATGAAGCCGCTCGAGCACGTCACGATCGTCGAGCTGTCGACGATGGTCACTGCGTCGCTGGCCACGATGATGCTCGCCGAGCAAGGTGCGCGCGTGATCAAGGTGGAGCCGGTAGACGCCGGCGATCCGATGCGCCGTTTCGGCACGGCCAAGGGTGGGATGTCCGGGCTATTCGCGAGCTGCAACCGCGGCAAGGAGTCGCTGCGGATCGACCTCAAGCACGCGCGCGGGCGCGCGCTCGTGAGTGCGCTCGCGCTCCGCGCGGACGTGTGGATCCACAACTTCCGCCCCGGCGTCATGGACGCGCTGGAGCTCGGCAGCCAGCGCCTGCGCGCGGCGAACCCGAGGCTCGTCTATGTGGCGATTTCGGGCTTCGGCCCCGAGGGCCCGCTGCGAAACGCACCCGCCTACGACCCGATCGTGCAGGCGCATGCGGGCGCGGCGTCGATCCAGGGCGGCGCCACGCCTGCCTTCATGCGCACCTTGTTATGCGACAAGATCACCGCCTACACCGCGTGTCAGGCGACGACCGCCGCGCTGCTCGCCCGCGAACGAAGCGGCGCCGGGCAGCACATCGACTTGTCGATGCTCGATGCGAGCCTCTTCTTCCTCTACCCCGACGGCTACATGAACCACACGCTGCTCGACGCGGACGCGGAGCAGCAGCCTCTGCTCGCAGATCTGATCTACGAGATGACGACCACGCGCGACGGCGCGATCGCGATCTCCGCGAGCACGCCGCGCCAGCGGCTCGGCCTCGCTCGCGCCGCAGGTCTCGATCGCTTGCTGACCGATGCGCGCTTCGCGAGTGCCGCTGCGCTCTCCGCCAACATCGCGGAGTACCGGGCGCTTCTCGCGCAGGCCTTCGCAGGAATGACGACCTCCGAGGCGCTCTCGTGCCTGCGCGAGAACGACGTTCCCTGCGCGCGCTGTCTGACGCGCGACGAGGTGATCGACGATTCGCAGGTGCAGGCCGCAGGCGCGCTCGAAGTGATCGACCACCCCCACACGGGGAGAACTCGCATCGTGCGCTCCCCGGCGATGTTCTCGGGCGAGCGCTTGCCGGCTGCGCGCCCGAGCCCGGGGCACGGCGAGCACACGGACGCGCTGCTGAACGAGCTCGGAGTGGACGCGGCGGAGATCGCGCGGCTCCGAACGGCGGGGGCGATCGGCTGACGCGAGCGCGACGCCGATGCCGGTAGGCTTCCGGCATGGAGCTTCACACCGAACGCCTTCTGTTACGAAGCTGGCGCCTCGACGACGCGGAGGCGCTCGTGCGGCACGTGAATCACCGCGAGGTTTGGCGCAACACGGGCGCGTTGCCGTTTCCGTACTCGCGCTCCGACGCGGAGGCGTTCTTCAAGTACCTCGCCGAGCATCCACAGGAGATCCATCTCGCGATCGTTCCGGAAGCGGAGCCGGTCGGCAGCGTGGGGATCTATCTGCGCAAGGGGCTCGAGCAGTTCGTCGGCGAGCTCGGGTACTGGCTCGGGCCGAGCGTTTGGGGGAAGGGCTACGCGACCGAGGCGGCGCGCGCGCTCAGCGACCACGTGTTCGCGACGACGGATCTCCAGCGCATCGAGGGGCGCGTGTTCGCGTGGAACCCGGCTTCGCGCCGCGTGCTCGAGAAGGCCGGCTTCCAGCTCGAGGGCGTGAAGCGCCGCGCAGCGTTCAAGGACGGGGAGCACGTCGACGAGTGGTTGTTCTCGCGGTTGCGAGGCGAGTGAATCGCGCCGAGGTCACCGCGAGCGCCGCGCCGAGAGCGCGGCGTAAGCGAGCGCGCCGAGCGCAAAGGAAGCGGCGAGCACGGCCTGCGCGTGCGCCCAAAACTCGGCGCGCGCATGGCCGCCGTTCAAGAGCGGGGCGAGGAGCGTGACGCCGAGGTAGAGCGCGAGCGGGAGCAGCGCCGCGAGCCAAGCGGGGCTGCGCTCCGCGAAGCCGCGCTCGACGCACGCCCACAGCGCCCACAGCGAGCCGAGATAGACCGCGACGCCGAGCAGGCGATGCGCGCTTGCGCCGCCGAGCGCAGAGAGCGAGCCGGCCTCGCGTAGCTCGAGCGCGAGCGCGATGCGCACGGCGTTCACGATCAGCGTTGCCGCGCAGGCGAGCGCCGCAGCCGCGAGCAGCCACGCGGCGCGGCGCGCCGGGCGCCGGATGCGCCCCGCGAAGCCGAGCACGAGCATCGCGAACGCGGCGATCGAGTAGTTCAGGCCCGCGCAGGCGGGCGCGATCAGGTAGTGATGCTCGCGGCTCACAAAGCCCGCGCCTGGCTCGCGCTCGAACGCGACGCCCGTCAGGAGCTCGACGAGCGCGGCTGTTGGCCCGAGCACGAAGCCGAGCTCGTCCGCGCTGGCGCGGGCGTAATGGGCCTTCAGCGCGAACGAAGCCGAGAACGCAACCGCGAGCGTCGCAGCGTTTTCGCGCAGCGTGCAGAATGCGTCGTCCGCCGCGGCCGCAAGCCGCCCGCCCGTAGCGGAGCGCGGCGCGCCGGTGAGCCGCAGCGTGAGCTCCCGATCAGCGAGCGAAGCGCGCAGCGAGGACCCGTGAGGGTTCCCCTCGCGGGTCGGAGTCTTCGGAGCCGAGCGGAGTCGAACAGTGGCCTCCGCGCGCGCTGGGCTCTCGGCGTAACGGTGTTCGCGCACCCTGAGTCGGTCTCTCACTCACGCCGCAGCGCCGGCGCGCCGCTCCCGCAGCAGGAGATACGCCGCCGCGAACGAGCCGAGCAGCAGCGCGACGAGGCCGAGCTCGGGCTCCGCGCCGACGCCCATCGAGCCGCCGACCGCGGCGTCCGAGACGCCGGCCGGAAGCGGCAGCGGCTGCTTCACGTCGCTCGCGGGCTCGCGCGTGTTGCGCACGGTCTTCGAGACCGCGACGAACGACGTGAACGGCGTCAGCAGCCGGTAGCGCAGGCCGAGCGCGAGGATCTCGCCGCGCGCGTCGTCGCCTGGCGCGCCGAGGCCATAATGAGAGAGCGCGGCGATGCGCGTGCGAGCCCACAGCACCGGCAGCGCGCGGTTCTCCGGCAGCGGTACGACGCTCGCGACGTCGAAGCGGCGCTCGAACGGGCCGCCGCCCGATGTGCCCGTCAACGTGAGCGCGCCGCGCCGCTCGCCGCGCCACTTTCCGATCACGACGACGGGCCGCGAGGCGAGCACGTCGGGGATCGCGCGCGGCAGGAGCGCGTAAGCGTCGAAGCCTCCGGCGTGCACGCGCACGTCCGTCAGAACGGGCGCCTCGACGTAGCGCGCGAAGCGGTCCGCCGTCTCGAACGCGTCTGCGCCGCTCGTCACGACGAACGGCTCGCCCTGCCCCGCACGCGCGAGGCCCTCGATCAGGTGCCGGTTCACGCTCGAGCCGATGCCGAACGCGAACACGTTTGCCTCGCCGAGGTGGCCGGCGACGTACGCGAGCGCCTCGTCGTCCGCCGCGACGTAGCCGTCCGTAATGATCAGGAAGCTGCGCGAGAGACCCGGCTGCGGAGAGAGCGCGAGCGCGCGCTCGAGCGCCGGGAGCAGCTCGGTCGAGCCGCCGCCGTACTGCTGGTCGAGCGCCGAGAGCGCCGCCGCGACGTTGTCCGGTGTCGCGGGCAGCGACTGCTGCGCGAGCAGGTTCGAGCCGCCGGCGAACGTGAGCACGTTGAACGAGTCGATCGGGCGCAGCGTCGCCGCGAGGCGGCGGAGCAGCTGCTTCGCGGTCGCGAGCGGGTAGCCCATCATGCTGCCCGAGACGTCGACGATGAAGACGATCTCGCGCGGCGGCATGTCGGCGGCCGCGACGCGCGCGGGCGGCTCGACCATCAGCAGGAACAGCTTCTCGTCGCCGGCGTCGAACAGCGAGAGCCCGGAGGCGATCGCATCGCCCGCGAGGCGGTAGGCGAGCACGAAGTCGCGATCGGCGGCCGCGCTCTCGCCCGCATCGAGCTCGAAGCGGTAGAGATCCCGCCCCGCGAAGCCGCCCTCGAGCGCGTGGCTCGGGCTCGCGGCGGCCTGAATCGGCATGCCCGCGGAGATCGCGCCTGAGATCGTCAACTTCGCCGGCGGCGGCTCGCCGGCGTGGAGCGTCGGCGACGCGACCCATTCGTTCCCAGGGTCGGCGCTCGCGCGCTGGCTGGCGTAACGCGGGCCGACGACCGTCGGGAACACGAATTCGTACCGGCCGTCCGTGGGAACGAGCAGCTCCGTGTAGCGAAGCGTCACCTCGATGCGGTCGCCCGGCAGCACGTTGGCGACGTTCATCGTGAACACGTTGGGCCGCTGCTGCTCGAGCAGGCTCGCGGTCTTGCCCTCGCGCTTGGCCGTCTCGAACGTGCGCTCGGCCTGCTTGCGCTCCTGGATCTCGGCCTCGATCACCTGATCGCGCAGCGTCATGCGCATGCCGTTCACCGCCGCGCGCGTGGACGCGGGGAAGACGTAGCGAGCGTTGATCGGGCGCGTGCCGTCGTTTCCGTAGGTCTGCGTGACGGTGACCTCGGCGATCACGCCCGAGATCGCGACGTCCACGTGCGTGCCCTCGAGCGGGAAGCGGTCGACCGAGGGATCGCCGCCTTCGACCACGAAGTACGGGGAGAGTGTCTGGGTCAGCGCATCCGCTTCGCCTGCGCCCGCGACCTCCGGCGCGAAGAGGAACGACGTGACGAGCGCAGCGAGACGGAGAGGCGCGCGGACGCGGCCGAACATCGGAGCTCCTAATGCCTGGGCGTGCGATCCGGAGTGGATCGGCCCTAATGGCACCGGACGGACGTCGCGCGCAGCTTCCTGGTTCGGCGCGGGATCGGGCGTTCTCGCTGAACCGAGCCGCGGGCTCCGCGACCGCGTAACAGCGGCGTCTGACCCCGCTGTTACGCGGCGACCTCAGCGGCGATCGCCTGCGTGCGGTCTGGACCGCTGGAGTTCGCGCAGGCGCCGAACGCGCTGGAACTACGAGCGCGCGGGGGCCGTCAAAGCCCGTACTTCTTGAGCTTCGTCCACAGCGTCCGCTCGCCGATTCCGAGCAGCCGCGCGGCGTCGACCTTGTTGTCGTGCGCGGCGGCGAGCGCGCGCAGGATCGTGCGGCGCTCGACCTCGGAGACCGCGGCGTCGAGGTCGAGCGTCGCGGGCGACTCGGGCTCGCGCGGCGCGGCGGCGCGCGGGAGCAAATCGCGAACGAGCGCGTCGTCCACCTCGTCGCCCGCGGCGAGCACGGCGGCGCGCTCCATCGCGTTGCGCAGCTCGCGCACGTTGCCGGGCCAGCGGTACGCGCAGAGCGCCTCGCGCGCGCCGGCCGAGAGCGCGAGCGCGCCCTTGCCGAGCTCGCGGCCGAACTCGGCGAGGAAGCTCGCCGCGAGCGCCGGGATGTCGCTCGCGCGCTCGCGCAGCGGCGGCAGCTCGATGCGCAGCACGTTGAGCCGGTAGTAGAGATCCTCGCGGAACGCGCCGCTCGCGATCGCGGCCTCGAGATTGCGGTTCGTCGACGAGACGATGCGCACGTCGACGCGCACGCGGCGATTGCCGCCGACCGGCTCGATCACGCCCTCCTGGAGTGCCCGTAACAACTTGGCCTGGAGGCGCAGGTCCATGTCGCCGATCTCGTCGAGGAAGAGCGTGCCGCCGTCCGCGGCGGCGAACTTGCCCTCGCGGTCGGCGCTCGCGCCGGTGAACGCGCCGCGCACGTGGCCGAACAGCTCGCTCTCGAGCAGCTCGCCCGGAATCGCCGCGCAGTTCAGCGGCACGAACAGCTTGTCCGCGCGGGGACTGCGGCGATGGAGCGCGCGCGCGACGAGCTCCTTGCCGGTGCCGGTCTCGCCCGTAATCAGGACGGCCGCCTTCGCGGGCGCGAGCTTCTCGATCAGGTCGAACACGCGCTGCATCGGCGGCGACGCGCCGACCAAGTCCTCGTAGCGCGGCGCGCGCTCGGCCTCCTCGCGCAAGAAACGGTGCTCGCTGCGCGTGCGCGCGTGCTCGAGCGAGCGCTGGATCAGGATCTCGAGCGCGTCGACGTCGAACGGCTTCGCGAGGAAGTCGACCGCGCCGAGCTTCATCGCCTCGACCGCGGACGCGACGGTTCCATAAGCGGTCAGCACGATCACCGGGACGTTCGCGTCGAGCGCGCGCAGCCGGCGCATGAAGCCGATCCCGTCGAGGCCGGGCATGCGCAGATCGGTCAGCACGAGCACCGCGGATTCCTCGGCGAGCGAGGCGAGCGCGCTCTCGGCGTCCTCGAACGCGGCGGACGCGAGCCCGAGCCGCTCGACCAAGATCTGCAGGATCCGCCGCGTGCGGCGGTCGTCGTCGACGATCGCGACGCGCTTCATCGCGCGGCCTCCGCGAGCGGCAGCTCGATGCGCACGCGCGTGCCGGCGCCGGGCGCGGACTCGAGCGCGATGCGGCCCCGGTGCTCGTGCACGACGCGCTTCACGAACGTGAGCCCGAGCCCGACGCCCCCGGAGCGGCCCGTAACGAACGGCTGGAAGATGCGTTCGCGCAGCGCCTCCGGAATGCCGGGGCCGTCGTCGCGCACCTCGAAGCCTCCGCATCCCGCATGCGCGGGCAGCACGGCGATCTCGACGCTGCCGCCTTCGGCGAGCGCCTGGACCGCGTTCACGAGCAGGTTCACCGCGACCTGATGGATCAGCTCCGGTTCGCGCGCGACGAGCGGCTCGTCCGCGGGCGGCGCGGGGCACACGACGCGCACGCCCTTCTCGCGCGCCGCCGGGCGTGCGAAATCGGCGGCGCGCGCGAGCAACGGCGAGAGCGGCCCCGGCTCGAGGCGCAGCGCGCGCTCGGGCTTCAGCGTGAGCAAGTCGTCGACCACGCCGCCGAGGCGCACGACCTCGTCGCGCACCATCTCGGTGAGTTCGCGCAGCTCCGGGTTTGCGTCGGCAGGCCGCGAGCGGTCGAGGATCTGCGCCGAGCTCTTCAGCACGCCGAGCGAGGTGCGGATCTCGTGCGCGACGCCGGCCGCGAGCTCGCCGACGAACGCGAACTTCTCGGCCTCGACGAGATCGTGCTGCGCGCGCGCGAGATCGGCGGACATGCGGTTGAACGCGCCGGCGAGCGCGCCGACCTCGTCGTCGCTACGCACGGGCACGCTGCCGGCGCCGCCGCGCGCGAGGCCGCGGATCGCCGCGGTGAGCTCCGAGAGCGGGCGCACGACGCGGCGCGACGCGACCGCGGCGGCCGCGAGCGCGAGCGCGAGCGCGACGCCGAGCGTGAGCGCCATGCGCCGCTGCAGGCTCGTCACGGGAGCGAGCGCGTGCGCGCGCTGCTCGATCACGAGCACGCCCCAGCGCGGCAGATCGGGCGCGAGCGCGGCGCGGCCGACGATGGAGTCGTGCAGCGCGACCCAATCGGGCTCGGAGCGCAGCCCGCGCGCCGCGTCGTTCAGCTCGCGCGCTCTCGCGTCGGTCTCGCTCGCGAATACGCCGCGCAAGATCGTGCCCTCGGCGTCGCACACGAGCACGTCGGCGGGAATCTCCTGCGCGGCGAGATCGCGCTGGACCGTGCCGAGCGCCACCGTCAGCACGCTCCAATCGAACGCGCCGGCCAGGCTCCCGAGCGAGCGTGTCGAATCGTCGGGATCGGGAATCGTGCTCGCCATCAGCACACGCGGTGATGCGAAGGCCGGCGCCCGGACCGGCCCGACGATCCCCTCCCTGGGGCCGCCGTTGCGCAGCAGGAACGCCCACGCCGGGCGCGTCCCGATCGCGCTCGGGTCGCTCGCCGCGACGACGCGCTCCTCGGCGTCGAGGACGTAGTAATCGTGCGCCGACGCCTGGCCCGCGCGCAGCGTCGCGAGCGCCATCGAGACGCGCTTGTCGACGTCGCCGACGCGCACGTCGCGCATCAGGTCTTGCCGCGCGAAGCTCGCGAGCGTTTGGCGCGCGCCGCGCAGCACGGCCGAGAGCTGCTCGGCGGTGTGATCGGCCTCCCGCGCGAGCGCGCTGCCGGCTTGCGCCTCGAGCGCCGCGCTCGCGTTGCGCGTCGCGAGCGCAGCGAGCAAGAGCCCGGGCAGCACGACCAGCGCGAATGCGAACACGAGCAGCTTGTTACGGAGCGTGAGACGCGGTAGGGATTGCGCCCGCGGGCTCTCACTCTCGCTAGGCGGCTTGGTCATGCTCACACCGGCTGCGGCGCACTCTATCACCGGTGCCTCTCGCGCCGTCGCGCTGCTGCGAGGCCTCGGCGTCGCGCTCGCCGCGGCGCTCGCAGGGACGGCGGCGTTCGCAGAGCAGGAGCCGGAGCCGCCGGCCACCGAGCCGGCAGCCGCCGAGGAGGCCGCTGCCGCCGCGAGCGCGAAGCCGGCCTACTCGTTCCTTCCACTCGACTACACGCCCGCGCGCGGCGTCACGTTCGGCAGCAGCGGTCTCACGATCGGCGGCTTCTCGACCTTCGAGCTCGAGCGCCCCGACCGCGAGGAGACCGAGCTCGCGCTCGACAGCGTGAACTTCCTCGTGCTCTACGAGCCGGTCGATTCGCTGCGCTTCTTCGGCGAGCTCGAGGTGGGCGACCTCTTCAGCTGGGAGTCCGGCTCCGAGGAAGTCGAATCCGACCCGAATGCCTTCTTCGAAAGGCTCTACGCGGAGTACGGCGCGAGCGACGCGCTGAACTTCCGCTTCGGGAAGTTCCAGACGCCGGTCGGGCGCTGGAACCTGACGCCCGCGGAGCCATTCACTTGGCTCGCGACCGGGCCGGCGATCGTCGAGGAAGGCTTCGACGAGCACCAGACCGGCGTCGCGATCCACGGCTCGTTCTATCCCGAGAAGCGCGTCGTCAGTTATTGGGTCTACGGCCAGGTGATCGACGCGTTCGACGCGGAGAGCGACGACGATCCCGCCGATCGCAGCGTCGGCGGCCGGCTCGAGTACGGCGACGCGCGCGGCGCGTGGTCGTTCGGCGCGTCGCTGCTCGGCTCGAAGAAGGACGGCGAGTGGGCGGCGACCGGCGGCGTCGACGCGAAGCTGCGCATCGGCGAGCGGCTCGAGCTCTCGAGCGAGGCGCTCGTCTCGGGCGGCGACGTCCCGGGTCGCGATTATTGGGGCGCGTTCGTCGAGGCGGCCTACCCGCTCGATCAGCTCTCGCCGAAGCTCGCGAAGCTCTACCTGGTCGGGCGCGTCGAGCATTTCGACCTCTCGGGCGCCGAGGCGGTGCAGCTCGTCGACTTCGGGCTCACCTGGCTGCCGAAGGATTGGTTGAACCTGAAGGTCGGGTACCGCGCCGCGATCGAAAACGCGGGCGACCTGAACGACGGGCTCAAGCTCTCCTTCTCGGTGCTGTTCTGATGTGCGTGCGAGCGGCAGTGCTGTGCGCGCTCGCCGGCGCGCTCATGGTCGCCGCCGCCGCGCCGCTCGGCGCGGAGGAGCTTCTCGTGATCGTCCATCGCGAGCGGAGCGAGCGCGTCCACGCCGACGACGTCGCGCAGATCTATCTGAAGCAGCGGCGACACTGGGGCGACGGCAAGACGATCCTGCCGCTGAATCGCGAGCCGGAGAGCGAGGTGCGCGCCGCGTTCACGCGCGCGGTGCTCGCGCTCTCGCCCCAACAACTCAGCGTGCATTGGAACCGCCAGTACTTCCTCGGCGTGCTGCCGCCGGCGACGCTCGCTTCGGACGAGGCGGTGAAGCGCTTCGTCGCACGCGAGCGACGAGCGATCGGCTACATCCGCGCGAGCGCGCTCGATGACAGCGTTCGCGTCGCTCTCCGGCTACCTGACCGCGCATTGCTTCCTCCACCCGATTGACGAGCAAGGCGCGTACCGCCGGCCGGGCGCGCTTCAGGGTGTCGAGGGCTCGCGCTCCCTGCCGGTTTCGGCAGAGGCCCGCCGATTCCAGCGGGATCGTGGCGCCGACTCCCTGAGAACTCGCAGGAGCGAGTACCTCCGGCGCGGCATTCGCCTTGCACCAGCGCAGCTCGACGCCGTGAGCACGCGCCGCGAGTGCGGTGCCGGGTGCGCGGCCTAGCCCGACGAGGAGAAGGAACGTGCTGGACCTGAAGAGCTCGCACCGATCGCGCTGGCGGTCGCTCGGCGCAGCCGGCGTTTCCGCACTGGCACTGACGCTCGGCGCTCCGCCCGCCGAAGCCAACCACGGCACATCCGACGTATGCAGCCAATCCGCGAACCTGCTCTATCAAGCGTGCCGGCTCGACGTCATCGAGGAGAGCTTCGAGACGCGCGCGGTGTGCGTGAACCTCGCGGACGCCGAGCAGCGCGCCGAGTGTCTGGACGAGATCGAGGACGCGCGCGAGGAAGCAGCCGAGGAATGCAGCGTGCAGCGCGAGGCGCGCAGCGAGCTGTGCGACGCGATCGGCGAGGCGCCGTACGACCCCGACATGGATCCCGCGCTGTTCCAGGACCCGCGCAACCCGTCGACGCCGAATCCGTACTTTCCGCTCTCCGTCGGCAGCCGCTGGGTGTTCGAGGAGGGCGACGAGCGCATCGAGATCGAGGTGCTCGACAAGACCAAGCGCATCTCGGGCGTCGATTGCATCGTCGTCAACGACCGGGCGATCGAGGACGGCATCGTGGTCGAGGATACGGACGACTGGTTTGGCCTGCGTACGGACGGAACCGCAGAGTATTGCGGTGAGCTCTCGCGCGACTACGAGCTGTTCGAGGGCGACGACCCGGAAGAGCTCGAGCTCGTCTCGATCGAGGGCAGCTTCAAGGCGGGCGTCGAGGGCGCGAAGTCCGGGACGATCTTCCTGGGCAGCCCCGTGGTCGGCGCGACCTATCGCCAGGAGTGGTTTGCCGGCGAGGCCGAGGACGTCGGCACCGTGCTCTCGACCACGTACCGCTATGGCGAGGACGAAACCCTCGATCAGGCCGTGCCGCAGGCGCTCGCGGAGCTGATGTGCGCCGCCGGCGACTGCATCGTCGTCGCGGACACCTCGACGCTCGAGCCCGACGCTTTCGAGCACAAGTTCTACGCGCGGGGAGTCGGCCTCTTCCTCGAGGTGAAGCCGGAGGACGGCGAGTTCGTGGCGCTCGTCGAGTGCAACCACGACGCGCGCTGCGCCTCGCTGCCGCTGCCGTAGCCACTCGAGGACGCGCAGCTCGCGGCGCGCGCGTGTCCCCCGTGCGAGCCGCTTGCTCGCCGCCTGCGTGGCCTCGCGCCGCGCAGGCGGCGCTGCCCTTACTTCACGAGCTCCACCGGCACAGGCATCAGGTTCCAGGTGAGCACCGCGTTCGGGCTCGCGCTCGTGTAGATCGTCTCGCGGACCGGCTTGCCGCCGGCCCAGGCGTAGCGGTTCACCTGCTTCGCCGAGTCGTTCGCGACGTAGAGCTCGTCGGTTCCGTCGCCGTCGAGATCGGTGAGCAGTGCGGCGTGCTCGAAGCCCTTCGACTGCGTGTCGATCGATTCGGTCGACCAGGCGG
>DASTOI010000113.1:0-2625 GCA_035762585.1 Myxococcota bacterium | reverse complement strand
CGCATCGCGGCGTCGGGCTGCGCGCGACCGGCGCGAGCTACGCGATCCAGCTCGCGGGTAGCGGCGGCCCCGCGCCCGAGGAGAGCGAGCGCGTCGACGACGAGTTCCTGAGCGATCGCCGCCCACGGCGCCGACCGCGTGCGCGCAAGCCCGCGATCATCGGATCCATCGGTGCGGGCAGCGTGATGAGCGAGTGCCATCCCGGCGCGATCTACCTGCACCACGGCCGGCAATACCGCGTCGTCCAGCTCGACCTCGAGCAGCGCAAGGTCGACGTCGAGCCGATCTTCGCGGCCTACTTCACGAAGCCGCTCGGCGAGCGCGAGACCGAGGTGCTCTCGCGCACGCGCCAGCGGCCGGCCGGCTCGTTCCTGCTCGCCGAAGGGCGCGTGAAAGTGACGTCGCGCATCGTCGGCTACGAGCGGCGGCGCGTGCGCGGGCAGGAGTTATTGGGTACCGAGCCGCTCGACTTGCCGCCGAGCTCGTACGAGACGAACGCGCTCTGGCTCGAGCTGCCCGACGAGATCCCGCACGCGCTCGCGGCGAACGGCCGCAATCCGATGGGGTCGCTGCACGCGGTCGAGCACGCCGCGCTCGCGCTGCTGCCGTTGTTCGCGCTCTGCGATCGCTTCGACCTCGCCGGGATCACTTACAAGCTGCATCCGCAGCTCGGCCGCGCCGCGATCTTTCTCTACGACGCGCACGAAGGCGGCATCGGCCTCGTGCGCAGCGTCTACGAGCGCATCGAGACGCTGCTCGAGACGACGCTCGCGCGGCTCGCCGAGTGCGAGTGCGCGGAGGGCTGCCCGGCCTGCGTGCACTCGCCGCGCTGCAGCAACGGCAACCGCCCGATCGACAAGGCCGGCGCGCTCGAGGCGCTCGGCCTGATGCTCGGCCGCGAGATCCTGCCGCCCGCGCCGGCGCCGCTGCGGCTCGAAGCGGTCGTCGCGCAGGAAGAGGAGGCGATCGCCGCCGAGCAGCCCGAGCTGCGTATCGTCACGTTCGATCTCGAGACGCAGCGCAGCGCCGAGGAGGTCGGCGGCTGGCACAACGCGCACCTGATGCGGCTCGCGTGCGCGGTGACGTGGGACAGCATCGAGCGAGAGTTCTTCACGGCCCGCGAGCATCAGGTCGACGCGCTGCTCGAGCGGCTCGCGCGCGCCGACCTCGTGATCGGCTTCAACGCGCACCGCTTCGACTACCGCGTGCTGCGCGGCTACGCGGCGCGCGATCTCTCGCGGCTGCCCACGTTCGATCTGCTCGACGCGATCCACGCGCGGCTCGGCTTCCGCCTCACGCTCGGCCACCTCGGCGAAGAGACGTTGGGCACGGCGAAGAGCGCCGACGGGCTGCAATCGCTCGCGTGGTTCAAACAGGGGCGCCACGACGAGATCGCTCGCTACTGCCAGCAGGACGTGGCGATCCTGCGCGACCTGTTCGGCTTCGCGTGCGAGCACGGGCATCTGTTGTTCCGCGCGAAGAACGGGGAGCGCGTGAGATTGCCGATGCGGGTCTCGGTGGCGGAGATCGTGGACCGGGAGAGGAAGAAGGATGCGCGGCGGATGAATTAGGGACGGCCGGAGAAGATCGGCGGCAGTCGAAGACTCTGCCGCCGAGGAGAGGAAGCGGAAGAGAGAAGAGAAGAGCCTCTCGCGGGCCCCGCTCAGGGCGGGAGGGGGATCCGTTCCGCTGCGGGCCTCATCAGGGTGCCGCGCCGGCGGGAGGTCAGCGGGCATCCGGGCGAGCTTGCATCGCGCTCGTCGCGTGCGTTGGCTGGGCAGCGAGATGGTCGCGAAGATCGATTGTCGTCCCGATCTTGGTTGCCGCGCGATCGGATTGCCTTCCGCCGGCCCTCCGCTCCAGGACCCCCGTCCCGCCCTTCGCTCGGTGACGGCCTGCTCTCGTCGTGGCCTGGGGGGAGCGGTGACGCTCGCGCGCGATCGACGCGCGCTGGCGTCACTTTCGGATCGGTCGCGCTGCGCGGAGCCCTGCTCGTCAGTGCCGCGTCGCTTCCTGGCGCACGTGGGTGTCGAGCATGTCGAAGTAGATCAGGACGAGGATGTGGCGGACGTGGGCGTCGAGCGAGTCGATCAGCGCGCGGCCGCGGTCCAAGTCGTCGAGCTGCATCAGCGCGTCGATCGCCGAGCCGACTTCGGCCGCGCGGCCGGTGAGCTCCGCGCGCAGCGCGCTGGCGTCCTGCTCGAAGGCCGCCTCGATCTCGTCGTTCGCGAACAGCAGGTGGACGCCGCGCGCGCCGAGGTCGAGCAGGCGGGTGGTGTCCATGCGCGTTTTCATCGGCGCGTGTGGGCGTGCCATGAAGAGCGAATCCGCCCAACTCCTGCCCCCGCTCGGGGACCGGATCGGACGCTGTTACCGTGCCGCGCCGATGGGTCTGCAGCTCTCGGGTGTGATGCGGCGCTTCGGTGCGCGCGTGCTGTTCGACGGGGTCGATCTCGAGCTCGGGCCGGGCGATCGCGTCGGGCTCGTCGGCCCGAACGGCGCGGGCAAGACGTCGCTGCTGCGGATCGCGGCGGGGCTCGATGCGCCGGACGGTGGCGAGCGCTCGCTCTTGCGCGGCGAGCGCGTCGGGTACCTGCGCCAGGAGATCGATCCGGCGTCGGATGC
>DASTOI010000112.1:0-5727 GCA_035762585.1 Myxococcota bacterium | reverse complement strand
TTATGGGCCGAGCTCGGCCGGCGCGGCATCGCGGCGTCGCTCGGCCACAGCCTGGCCGATGCGGACGCGTGCGAACGCGCGGTCGCCGCGGGCGCGCGCCACGTGACCCATCTCTTCAACGCGATGGGCGCGTTCCACCACCGAAAGCCCGGGCTGATCGGCACCGCCCTCGCGGACGATCGCGTCAGCTGCGACCTGATCTGCGACGGCGTGCACGTCCACCCGAGCGCCGTCCGCCTCGCGGTGCGCGCGAAGGGCGCGAAGCTCGCGCTGATCACCGACAACGTCGCGCTTCCGCAGCAATCTCAGAATGCGAACGCGGTCGAGAGCTATGGCGCAGGCGCAGTCCACGACGACGGCGCCGCGTGGCGCCTCGCCGACGGCACCCTCGCCGGCTCGCGCCTCACGCTCGACCGCGCGCTCGCGAACGCGGAGGCGTTCGGCGCGCTGACCCGCCTCGGCGCGGTGCGCGCGCTGACGCTCGCCCCTGCCCGCCTGCTCGGAATCGAGCGCGAGCGCGGCACGCTGCGCCGCGGCGCCCGCGCCGACTTCGCGCTGCTCGATTCCACGGGCAGCGTGCGCGAGACCTGGCTCGCCGGCCGCCGAGCGTGGTCGCTCCGTCAGGCTCGTACGCCGGTGCCCTGAATGTTCTCCGCCATGATCCGCGGGTAGCGGTCGAGGCGGAAGCGCCTGCACTTCGCGAGCGTGAAGCCGCTCGCACGGATGATCGCGCCCATGTCGCGGTTCACGTTGCAGCCGCACGCGAAGAACCGCTGCAGCGGGTTCCAGCAGTCCTGCCAGCGCGCGACGCGCGGATCCTCGCTGCGCGTGTGCTCCAGGAAGTACAGCGTGCCGCGCGGCCGCAGCACGCGATGCACCTCGCGCAGCGCGGCCGGCGGATCGGGGATGCTGCACAGCGTCCAGGTGAGCGCCGCGCAGTCGAAGCGGCCCGCGTCGAATGGCAGCTCGCCGTCCGCGCGCAGGTGGTGGACCTCGACCGGGAACGGCGCGGCATCGATTCGCGCGCGCACACGGCGCGGCAGCGCATCCATCGGGTCGACCGTCGTCAGGCGACGAACCGCCGGCGGATAGTGCGGCAGGTTCAGCCCCGTCCCGAAGCCGAGCTCGAGCACCTCGCCGCGCGTCTCCGCGAGCGCCTCCCTCCGGACCTCGCCGAGCCGCCGCAGCACGAAGTCGAGCGCGCGCGGGAAGACGTGCTGCTCGTAGATCGCGTACAGCGTGCCCATGCGGCGCCCTACTTCGTGTGTGGTCGCCGGGACACTCCGGGGATCGGAGCTCAGCTCGAGACCCCGACTCCTCGGTACATCTCGCCAAACAGCCGCGGCACGTGATCGGGCACGAAGCGGTCGAGCTTCTCGAGCCGGAACCCGGCGCCCTTCACGATCTCGTCGATGCGGCGGTTCACGTTGCAGCCGCAGCCGATCACGTTCTGGATCGGGTTCCAGCGGTCCTGCCAGCGCGCGACGCTCGGGTCGTCGCTGCGGCCGTGCTCGATGAAGTGCAGCGACGCGCCCGGCTTCAGCACGCGGCGCACCTCGCGCAGCGCAGCGATGGGATCGGGGATCGTGCACAGCGTCCACGTGACCGCCGCGGAGTCGAAGCGTGCGTCGTCGAACGGCAGCCGCCCATCCGCACGCAGCTGATGAATCGCCACCGGGAAGGCCGCTGCGGCGACGCGCTCCTGCACCTTCTTCGGCGGCGCCTCCATCGGGTCGATGCCCGTGAGCCGCGTCACCGCCGGCGGGTAGTGCCGAAGGTTGAGGCCCGTCCCGAAGCCGATCTCGAGCACGTCGCCGTGCGCGCCGGCGAGCGCGTCGCCGCGCAGCTCGTTCATGCCGCGCATGGTCAGATCCATCAGGCGCGGGAACACGCGCCGCTCGTAGAAGTCGTAGAGCCAGCCCATCGGGCACCTCAGGTCGCGCGCGACTAGTATGCGCCAGCCCCGCATCCCGAAGGCAGTTGTTAATGGCGAAGCCCAGATCGGTGTTCATCTGCAACGAGTGCGAGACGCAGCAGCCGCGCTGGCTCGGGCGCTGCCCGGGCTGCGGCGCGTGGGATGCCCTTGCCGAGGAGACCGTCGGCGGGCCGGCGCCTGCGACCGCGAGCCTGATGGCGCCGCCTTCCACGCCGAGCGGGCGCGCACGGCCGCTCGCCGAGATCGACGCGGAGGCGCAGCCGCGCCTCGGCAGCGGCATCGCGGAGCTGGATCGCGTGCTGGGCGGCGGGCTCGTGCCCGGCAGCGTCGTCCTGTTAGGCGGCGAGCCGGGGATCGGAAAGAGCACACTCTGCCTCCAGCTCGCGGCGAACGTGGCGGCTGCGCACGGGCCGGTGCTCTACGTGAGCGGCGAAGAGAGCCTCGAGCAGGTGCGGCTGCGCGCGGCGCGCATCGGCGCGGTGCCGAGCGCGTTGCTCGCGATCGCCGAGACGCGCGTCGAGGCACTCGCGGCGCCGTGGCAGGACACGCGGCCGCGCCTCGTGCTCGTCGACTCGGTGCAGACGCTGCGCACGGAGCGCGTCGAGTCGGCGCCGGGATCGGTTTCGCAGGTGCGCGAGAGCGCGGCGCTGCTTGCCGCCACCGCGAAGGCGCACGGGACGCCGCTCATGCTGGTCGGCCACGTCACCAAGGACGGCGCGCTCGCGGGCCCGCGCGTGCTCGAGCACCTGGTCGACGTCGTACTCACGTTCGAGGGCGATCGCGGCCACCCGTACCGAATTCTTCGGGCGACGAAGAACCGCTACGGCGCGACCGACGAGCTCGGCGTGTTCACCCACGAGGAGAAGGGTCTCGTCGCGGTCGAGAACCCGAGCGAGCTGTTCCTCGCTGAACGCCAGGCCGGCGCGCCCGGCTCGTGCGTGATGCCGGTGATCGAGGGCACGCGCCCGTTGTTATTGGAAGTGCAGGCGCTGGTGGCGCCCGCCGGCTACGGCACTGCGCGCCGGACTTGTCTCGGCGTCGACGACGGGCGCGTTGCGCTGTTACTCGCGGTGCTCGATCGGCGAACCGACGTCGACCTGCTCTCGCGCGACGTGTTCGTGAACGTGACCGGCGGGATGCGCATCAGCGAGCCGGCGGCCGATCTCGCGGTCGCGCTCGCGATCGCGTCGAGCCGCCTCGATCTCCCGCTGCCGGCCGACGTCGCCGCGTGCGGCGAGATCGGGCTCGGCGGCGAGGTGCGGCGCGTCGGCCGCATCGAGCAGCGGCTGCGCGAGGCCGCGCGGCTCGGATTTCGCCGCGTGCTCGTGCCGGCCCAGCTCGCGGGCGCATCTCTCGGCGCGAGCAGCGCCGAGGCGATCGGCGTCCCCGATCTCGCGAGCGCGCTCGCATGGCTGCGGGCGCAGCGCACCCAAAGCCTCTGAGCGCGGCGCGAGAACGCGCGAAGTTCACGCCGCGTCAACTGCAGTTAACCGCGCGTCATTGCTGCATTTTTTCGGGATTTTCCGTTGCGCGCGCCGCGTCCTGCGGGTTAGCCTCGCCTCCCTAATGACCGACCGCACCGCACCGCCCTCGGCAGCGCTCGCGAGCGCGCTCGCGCGGAGCGCCCCGGCGCTCGAGCAGGTCGAACGCACGATGCGCGAGGCGCTCGTCGGCGACCACGCGCTGATCGGCGCGATCGGCGAGCACGTGCTCGCGTCCGGCGGCAAACGGCTGCGCCCGCTGCTCGTGATGCTCAGCGCCGAGCTGTGCGGCTACGACGGCCCGCGGCGCGTGCAGATCGCCGCCGCGATCGAGCTGCTCCATACCGCGACGCTGCTGCACGACGACGTCGTCGATCTCGCGACGCTGCGGCGCGGCAAGGAAGCCGCGCGCGCGATCTGGGGCAATCGCCGCGCCGTGCTGGTCGGCGATTACTTCTACGCGCGCGCGTCCTCGATGATCGTCGAGGACGGCAACATGGACATCCTGTCGATCTTCTCCGAGACGATCCGGCGCATGTCGGAAGGCGAGCTGATCCAGCTCGAGCGCAGCTTCGACCCCGACGTGACCGAGGCGCACTACTACGCGGTGATCGACCGCAAGAGCGCGTCGCTGATCGCCGCGGCCGCCGAGGCGGGCGCGATTCTCGCGGGCGTGACGCGCGCCGAGCGGCGCCGCCTCGCGCAGTACGGCCGCGAGTTCGGGCTCGCGTTCCAGCTGCGCGACGACGCGCTCGATTTCTCCGGCGCCGAGGCGGAGCTCGGCAAGCATCCGTACACCGACGTGCGCGAAGGCAAGGTGACGCTGCCGCTGCTGCTCGCGCTGAAGCGAGCGAGCAGCAGCGAGCGCGACGCGATCGCCGCGGTGCTGAAGACCGCTGCGCGTCGCGCCGCGGAGCTCCAGGCCGAGGGCGTCGTCGCGGCACTGCAGGTGCTCGACGCGCGCGAGCTCGCGCCGGTCGTCGAGCTGGTCGAGCGCCACCACGGCGTCGCCGACACGAATCGCCGCGCGCGCGAGCACGTCGCGCGCGCCGCCGAGGCGATCGCGCCGTTCCCCGACGGCCAAGTGAAGGGCGCGCTGCTCGCCGCCGCCGACTTCGCGGTCGGCCGCGAGACCTGAGCGCAAGCGCCGCGAAGCGGCGCGCGCGGAGTCGAACAGTGGAAACAACGTCCCTCGACACCTCGATCGGAGC
The DNA here is from genome assembly GCA_035762585.1 of Myxococcota bacterium. Taxonomy (GTDB): domain Bacteria; phylum Myxococcota_A; class UBA9160; order UBA9160; family UBA6930; genus VGRF01. The sequence continues at coordinate 1,099 of DASTOI010000112.1, read as the reverse complement.
AATTCTTCACGGCCGCTGAACGGCGCGCCGGCTCTCCCCCCTTTTTGCGTTCTCTCCCCGCGGTCCCGCGGAAGCAAGACCATGAACCGCAACTCCGTACGCGGGCGCTCGCGCGCCCTGCTCTCGGCCCTCGCGCTGGGCCTCGCGCTCGCGACCACGTCGGTCGCGGCGCCGGCGCTCGCCGCCGCCAAGCTCTCCGGCGTCGTGAACGTGAACACCGCGAGCGCCGAGCAGCTCGCGCTGCTGCCGGGCGTCGGCGAATCGCGCGCGCGCGAGATCATCGCCGCACGCCAGAAGCAGGGCGGCTTCAAGCGCGTCGAGGATCTGCTCGCGATCAAGGGCATCGGCGAGGCCAGCCTCGCGAAGCTGCGCCCGTACGTCTCGCTCTCGGGTGAGACGACGCTGCGCGCCCAATAACAACGACGCCTGAGCGTCGCAGCGCCCCGCCCAGCGGCGACGCAGCGAGCGGGGATGACGCGGCGCTCAGGCGTGCGGCGCCAGGGCTTCGGAGCTATTTGGCGCGCGGTGCATCGCTGCGCCGTCATCCTCGTTGCGCTCGCGCTCTCAGTCGCGGCGACGGTCGCGAGCGCGGAGCCGGCGCCGCAGCGCGTCGTCTCGCTGAACCCATCGCTCACCGCGATGGCGCTCGCGCTCGGCGCGGGCGAGCAGCTGGTCGGCGTCGACGATTTCTCTGCGCGCCAGGAGCCGGCGGTCGCGCGGCTGCCGCGCGTCGGCGGGCTCTACGACCCGAGCCTCGAGGCGGTGGTCGCGCTGCGCCCCGATCTCGTGATGCTCGTGCCGAGCGCGGAGCAGCGCGGCTTCCAGGAGCAGCTCGCCGCGCTCGGCATCGCGCGCTTCGTCGCGGATCCGGTGAGCTACGACGAGGTGCTCGCGACGGTCCGCGCGCTCGGCGAAAGGCTGGGCCGCGCGCGCGAGGCGGAGGCGCGGGTCGCCGCGCTTCGGAGCGCGCGTGCGCGCGCCGAGGCCGCGAGCGCAGGGCGCCCGCGCGTGCGCGCGCTGCTCGTGCTGCAGCGCGATCCGCTCTTCGTCGCCGGTAAGGGCACGTTCGTCGACGACATGCTGCGCGCCGCGGGGGCGA
>DASTOI010000111.1:0-2667 GCA_035762585.1 Myxococcota bacterium | reverse complement strand
CGAGCGCCACTTCAAGACGAAGGAGGGCGAGATCCTGCTCGCGGACGTGCGCCTCGTGCGCGAGGAAGACGAGGCGAAACGGCTGCTTCACTTCAGCGCAGTGGTCCAGGACATCACGGCGCGGCGGCTCTCGGAGGGGATGCTGCGCGTCTACGAGCGCGCGCTCGCGGCGACGCAGAACGGCATCGTGATCACCGACGCGCGGAAGGCCGATCACCCGATCGCGTACGTGAATCCCGCGTATCTCGAGATCACGGGCTACAGCGCGGAGGAGCTGATCGGGCGCAATCCGCGGCTGTTGAACGCGCGCGCGCGCGATCAAACGGCGCTGGGCGAGCTGCGCCGCGCGGTCCAGCAGGGCGAGGAGTGCACGGTGCTCGTGCGCAATCACCGCAAGAACGGCGAGGCGTTCTGGAATCAGCTCGCGATCGCGCCGGTGCGCGACGCCGGCGGCACGCTGACGCACTTCATCGGCCTGGTGATGGACGCGACCGAGAGCGTCGCGACAGCGGCCGAGCGCGATGACCAGCTCGAGGCGGCCGAGGCGAACAACGAGGCGAAGGACCGCTTCCTCTCCGTGCTCTCGCACGAGCTGCGCTCGCCGCTGAACGCGATCCTCGCGTGGACGTCGATCCTGCGCGAGCAAGGCGGCGGGGTCGAGGGGCGTGCGATCGATGCGATCGAGTCCGCGGCCAAGAGCCAGGCGCGTCTCGTCGACGATCTGCTCGACGCATCGCGCATCCGCAAAGGCACGCTCGAGATCGTGCCGGCGAACATCGAGCTCGGCGCCGTCGTGCGGCGGGCGGTCGACCAGCTGCTGCCGATCGCGGTTGCGCGCGGCGTCACCCTGCAGATGCGCGCGCCCGAGCGCGCGCTCGAGGTGCTGCTCGATCCCGAGCGCATCACGCAGATCGTTCGGAACCTCGTCGACAACGCGCTCAAGTTCACGCCGAAGGGCGGCGAGGTCGAGGTGAGCGTGGAGGGCGAGGGCGAACGCTTCGCGATCGAGGTGCGCGACAACGGCCGCGGCATCGCGCCGTCGGAGCTGCCGTTCGTGTTCGACGCCTTTTGGCGCGGCGAGGGCAAGAATCGAGCGCACGGGCTCGGGCTCGGGCTCGCGATCGTGCGCCACTTGGTCGAGCGGCAAGGCGGGCGCGTGAGCGCGCTCAGCGAAGGACAAGGGCGCGGCGCGACGTTCCGCCTCGCGTTCAGCAAGCGCGAGACGATGGAGGCGGCGCGGCGAGAAGAGAGCCCGCGTGAGCCACTCCCGACGGGCGTCGAGGGCCTCGAAGGGCTCGAGATCGTGATCGCCGAGGACGACGTCGCGACGCTCGAAGCGACGGCCGCGGCGATGCGACGCGCCGGCGCCGTGCCGCGCCTCGCGCAATCGGTGTCCGAAGCGCTGCGCCTATTCGAGGCGTCGCTGCCCGACGTGCTCGTCAGCGACATCGATCTGCCGGACCGCGATGGCCTCGATCTGATTCGGAATGTGCGCGCGATGGGAGAGCCGCGCGCTTCTCTGCTCGCCGTCGCGGTCACCGGGCTCGCGGACCCCGCGGACCGGCGGCGCATTCAACGCGCGGGCTACGACGCGTGCTTGGCGAAGCCGATCGTGCCGCAGCTCGTCGCCGAGCGCGTTGCGTCGCTCCTCGCGCAGCTGCGCGCGTCATCGGCGGCGCGTCCGCGGCGCGCGCTCGTCGCGGGCGACGACGCGCGCGCAGTCGACGCGCTCGCCGCAGCGCTGCGTTCGCTCGAGCAGCACGTCTCGATCGCGCCGGACGCGACGACGCTGCTGTGGCAGGCCTCCGCCGATCCGCCCGACCTGATCTTCCTGTGCGTTCCGCTTCGCGGCCTCGATACCGACGCCTTCGGCGAGCGCGTGCGCGCGAAGGAGCGCCGCGCCGTGTTGATCGGCGTAGTCCCCGATGGCGACGCGCGCGAACAGAGCGCGTTCGATTTCGTACTGCAGCACCCCGTCGCGATCGGCGCCCTCCAACGCAAGCTTCGCCTGAACGCCTGACCCGCGACGCCTCGGAGCGCTTTGTAGAACCTGCCCATCCCAGGTGACTCATTGCGCAGAAGGAATCGCGGCAAACCGGCACGGCTCTTGCTCACGGTGACTCCAGCAAAGCAGGCGGCGTCCGCCGCCGCCTCGGAGGATCACCATGAAACGATTGGGTTTGCTGATCGGCGCCGCGGCGTTCGGCCTCGCGTGCAACACCGGCGCGAACGACGCCGAGATCGCGAGCGAGGTCGAGCGCACGCTCAGTGCGGAGACGGATCTTCAGGGCAATTCGATCGACGTCGCATCGGTCGACGGCGAAGTGACGCTGATGGGCTCGGTCGACTCCAGCGCCGAGCGCGCGCACGCGCAGTCCGTCGCGGAGCGCGTCGAGGGCGTGCGCTCGGTGCGCAATCAGCTCGGCGTCGAGGAGAGCACGGCAGCGCCGGGCGGTGCGGAGACGCCGCCGGTCGCCGCGCCGCCGCCCAGCGAGCCGACCGACACCGGAGCCGAGACGCCGGAGACCGCGCCGCCGGCGGATCCGAGCGCGACCGATCCCAGCGCGACCGACCCGGGGGCGACGCCTATGCCGGAGACGGAGACGGAGCGACAGAGCCCGGTTCCCGACCCGCGACCGCAGGGAGGCGCGACCGATCCGGATGACG
>DASTOI010000110.1:0-5904 GCA_035762585.1 Myxococcota bacterium | reverse complement strand
GTGCGCATCCGCGCGCTCGACGTCTCGGCCACTCAGATCCGCCAACGCATCCGAACGCACGAAAGCGTGCGCTACCTCCTCCCGGAAGCAGTGCACGACGACGTGATCACGAGCGGCGCCTACCAAGCCACATGACGAAGCAAGAACGACCGCACGAATCCAGCCAAAAGCGCCCCAGCGATCCCGCTCAGCTCGCGCGCGCGATGGCGCTCGCAGCCGCGGCCTACGACCGGCATGCGGAGGACGTGGTCGCGCTCGACGTGCGCGACCTCACCTCGCTCGCCGACACGTTCCTGATCGCGTCGGGGAGATCGCGCCAGCAGGTGCGGGCGATCGCCGACGCCGTGCTCGAGGCGGCGCGCAGGGATGGAATCCGCTCGCTCGGCGCCGAGGGCCTGAACGAAGGGCGCTGGGCGCTGCTCGACTTCGGCAGCGTGATCTTCCACGTGTTTCACGAGGAGGCGCGAAGTCATTATGACCTCGAGCGGCTGTGGGCGGACGCGCCGCAGCTCGACGTCGAGCCGCTCGAGTCGAAGCAACGCCGGGTGAAGTGATGGCGGCGACGGAGAGCGGACGCGGGCCGGTGATGTTGGTCGTGCTCGACGGCTTCGGCCTCGGCGACGGCGGTCCGGCCGACTCGACTGCGCTCGCCCACGCGCCGTTCTTCGCGCGCGCGCGCCGCGAATTCCCGATGGCCAAGCTCGAGACCTCCGGCGAAGCGGTCGGCCTGCCGCCCGGACAGATGGGCAACTCCGAGGTCGGCCACATGACGCTCGGCGCCGGCCGCATCATCGACATGGACATGACGCGCATCTCGAAGGCGCTCGCGAACGGCGGCGCCGCGCGCGTCCCGGAGATCGCCGGCGCCGTGGCCGCCGCGCGCGCCGGGCGCGGGCGCATCCACCTGTTAGGGCTCGTGTCGGACGGCGGCGTGCACAGCCATCAGGATCATCTCGAAGCGCTGATCGCGTACTGCGCTGCGCAGCGCGTGCAGCCGATCGTGCACGCGTTCCTCGACGGCCGCGACACGCCGCCGCGCTCGGGGGCCGACTCCGTCGCGCGCCTCCTCCCGCACGTCGAGCGCGCCGGGGGCGAGATCGCCACCGTGATCGGCCGCTACTGGGCGATGGATCGCGACAACCGCTGGGAGCGTATCCAGCGCGCGTACGACGCGATCGTGCTCGGCGAAGGCGCGCCCGCGGAGACTGCGCTCGCCGCCGTCGAGGACGCCTACCGGCAGGGCCAGAACGACGAGTTCGTCGAGCCGCGCGTGATCGCCGGCGGAGCGCCGCTCGCGGACGGCGACGTCGCTCTCTTCTTCAACTTCCGCGCGGATCGCGCGCGCGAGCTCACCTGCGCGCTCGCGAGCGTGCGCGAGGAGCGCTTCGCCGGAAAGCTCACGCGGGAACGCGTCCCGAAGCTCGCGCGCTTCGTCTGCATGAGCGAGTACGACGCGGCGTTCGGACTGCCGATCGCGTTCACGTCCGAGCAGCCGCGCCAGATCCTCGCGGAGCTGCTCGCCGCGCGCGGTCTCTCGCAGCTGCGCATCGCGGAGACCGAGAAGTACGCGCACGTGACGTTCTTCTTCAACTGCGGGCTCGAGGAGCCGTTTCCCGGCGAGGACCGCGTGCTCGTGCCGTCGCCGCGCGACGTCCCCACCTACGACCACAAGCCCGAGATGAGCGCGCAGCTCGTCACCGAGAAGCTGCTCGCCGGCATCGCCGACGAGGACTACGCGTTCATCCTCGTGAACTTCGCGAACCCGGACATGGTCGGGCACACCGGCATCCTGCCCGCGGCGGTGAAGGCGGTCGAGACGATCGACGCGTGCCTCGACAAGGTCGTGAGCGCGCTGCTCGCGCGCGGCGGCGACGCGCTGATCACCGCGGACCACGGCAACTGCGAGCTGATGGTCGACCCCGAGACCGGCCAGCCGCACACCGCGCACACGACGAACCCTGTACCGATCTGGTGGGTGACGCGCGACGCGCGCGGCCGGCGGCTCGCCGACGGCGGCCTCGCCGACGTCGCGCCGACGCTGTGCGCGCTGCTGGGAATCCCGCAGCCCACGGAGATGACGGGGCACAACCTGATCGTCAGTCGTTAGGAGACCGACTCAGGATGCCCGATCACCGCACGCCGAGGATCCAGCGCACTTGGAGGCCACTGTTCGACTCCGCTCGGCTCCGAGGACTTCGCCTCGCTGCGCGCTTCGCTTGCTAGGGGCGCCCGGCGCCCGCCGCGCCGCCGAACGGCCTCGTGTGCGGCGGGAATCGAGTCACGCGTCGCGCGCAGCCGCGCACTCACGGCGAAGCCTCCACCCGCTCGGTCCCACGAGCGCCGAATGCTGCTGCGCGAGCTGCTCGACTTCTTCCTCCCTCCGATCTGCGGAAGCTGCGGCGCCGCGACGAGCGGCGCGCCGCTTTGCCCGCGCTGCGACGAGCCGCCGTGCGATCCGCTGCCGGCGCCGCCGCGCCCGCTGATCGAATGGCGCGCGGGCGTCACCTACGACGGCAATGCGGCGGACTGGGTGCAGCGCTTCAAGTATCCGCAGCCCGGTTTGCGCGGGCTCGATCCCGCCGCTGACGGCGTCGCGATCGCGTGGGCGCTGCGCGCGGCGCGCGCGCTGGGACGCGCGCCGGACGCGGTCGTGCCGGTCGCGCTCCACGCGCGCCGCCTGCGCGAGCGCGGCTTCAGCCCGCCCGCGGTGCTCGCGCGCGCGGTCGCGCGCGAAGTGGGCGCGCGCTTCGCGCCCGCGCTGCTCGAGCGCGTGCGCGACACCGTGAGTCAAACCGCGCTCAACCGCGCCGCTCGCCGCCACAACGTCGCCGGCGCATTCCGCGCGCGCGGGCGTGCGCCCGCGCACGTCTGGCTCGTCGATGACGTCGTCACCAGCGGCGCGACGCTCGCCTCCGCTGCCCGCGCGCTGCGGCGCGCGGGTGCACGCGAGGTTCGCGCGCTCGCGGCCGCCTACCGGCCGCTGGCTCGTTGAAACGCCGAGGGGGCGCGGCTAGAAAGCGCGGCTCGCGCGCAATCCGCGACCCAGGAGAGCCCGTCGATGGCCAAGATCACGAAGCCGCTCACGCTCAAGCACCAGTCGAACTTGAGCGAGGACGTCGAGGAGATCTCGCTCGCGCCGGGCGACGCGGTCACCGTGCTGAAGGAATGGGACCGCTTCTATCTCGTGAAGAACGACGACGGCAAGCTGTTCAACGTGCCGAAGGACGCGGTCGCGAAGTAGGAGGCCGCGCGGCGCTTCTCACTCCTTCCTCTTCCCGACCGCCTCCAGGAGCTTCTCGCGCAGCTTCTCGGGATCCACCGGCTTCTTGAACAGCACGGTCGCGAGCCCGGCCACTTTGCTGCGCTTGATGATGTGGTCCTTGTCGTAGTGGAACGCGGTCATCATCAAGACGGGCAGGCCGGGCCAGCGCCGCTGGATCGCGAGGAACAGCTCGTGGCCGTCCATGTTCGGCATCACGACGTCGGTCAGCACGGCGTCGAAATGGTTACCGCCGAGCTTCTCGAGCGCTTCGAGGCCGTCGCTGGCCGTAATCACTTCGCAGCCGTCGCGCTCGAGGATCTCCTTCAGCGAGCGCGCGATGCCCAAGTCGTCATCGGCGACGAGCACGCGCAGGCCGGCGAGCCGCACGTCGTTTCCGGCGCGCGCCTCCGCGCGGCGGCGGCGCAGGTCGATCATGCGCGCCGGACCGATGTAGGTGACGGTCTCGTAGGTCTCCTCGCGCGCCATCTGCCCTAATCGCTCGACGATCTCGGCGATGCGCGCGAGCTCGCGGCGGATCGCGTCGAGGCGCTCGAGCTCGACCGGGCACTCGCTCTCGCCCGCGAGCCGCTCGACGTCGCGCTCGAGCAGCTCGGCCTGGTTCAGGATCACCGCGAGCGGGTTGTTGATCTCGTGCGAGACCCCGATCGCGACCTCGCCGAGCGTCGCGAGCTGGTCCTTGCGCAGGATCTCGCGCAGGTCCTTCGCGAAGCCGATCGTGCCGTCCGGCTCGCCGGCGTCGTCGCGCAGGATCGTGCCGGTGATCGCGACCGGGATCTGCTCGCCGCTCTTCGAGAGAAAGCGCGTCGCGAAGGTCTCGACGCTGCCGCCGCCGTCGCGCATCGCCTGCATCACGCGTTTCGCTTCGGCGAGATCGGGATAGAGGTCGGAGACGAAGCGGCCGAGCACCTCGGCGCCGCTGTAGCCGAGGCTCTTCGCGGCGCCGTCGTTGTAGTAGATCACGCTGCCCTTGCGATCGGTCGCGACGATGATGTCGGGCGACCGCTCGATCAGCTGCAACAGACGTTCGTGCGTGAGGGCCACTCCGCTCCTCTACGACCTCGGGCGTGACTAGTCGCTGAGGTGCTCCGCGAGCCAGCGTTCGGCGTCGATCGCGGCCATGCAGCCGGTGCCGGCCGCCGTCACCGCCTGACGATACGTCGGATCCATCGCGTCGCCGCACGCGAAGACGCCGGCGATGTTGGTGCGCGAGCTGCCGCGCTCGACCTTCAGGTAACCCACGTCGTCCATCTCGAGCTGGCCTTTGAACAGATCCGTGCTCGGCTTGTGACCGATCGCGACGAACAGCGCCTCGACCGGAAGCTCCGAGAGCGCGCCGGTCTTCAGGTTCTTGATGCGCAGCTTCGTCACGAAATCGCCGCCTTGGACTTCATCGACGGCGGAATCCCAGATGAATTCGATCTTCTCGTGCGCGAGGGCGCGCTCGGCCATGATCTTCGACGCGCGCAGCTCGTGGCGGCGGTGAATCACCCAGACCTTGGGCGCCGCGTAGCGCGTGAGGAAGAGCGCCTCTTCCATCGCGGTGTCGCCGCCGCCGACCACCGCGATCGGTTTGCCGCGGAAGAGCGCGCCGTCGCAGGTCGCGCACGCCGAGACGCCACGGTTCATGAACTTCTGCTCGCTCGGGATTCCGATCCATTTCGCGCTCGCTCCGGTCGCGACGATCACTGCGTCGGCGAGAAACGCCGCGCTCTCCGTCTCGACGCGGAACGGGCGCTTCGAGAAGTCGACCCGCGTCGCGTCCTCCATCAGGACGCGCGTGCCGAAGCGCTCCGCCTGCTTCTGGAAACGCTCCATCATCTCGGGGCCCGTAACACCCTCGGGAAAGCCGGGGTAGTTCTCGACCTCGGTCGTCAGCATCAGCTGCCCGCCGAACTGGAGGCCGGCGATCATGACCGGCCTCAGCTCCGCGCGGCCGGCGTAGATCGCCGCGGTGTAGCCCGCGGGTCCGCTGCCGATGATCAGCAGCTTCACGCGCTCGGCCGGCTTCTCTTCCACCTTCTTCGCGCCGAGCAGCGCGTCGAGCTTGCCGGCGCGCTCGAGCGCGGCGAGCTCGTCGAAGCCGCCCACGTGCGCACCGTCGATGAAGATCTGGGGCACGGTGGTGCGCTGCGCGCGCTCGACCATCTCCGTGCGCTTCTCGGGCTGCGCCTCGATGTCGATCTCGGTCCAAGTCTGGCCCTTCTGAGTGAGCAGGTGCTTCGCGCGGTCGCAGTAGGGGCACCACGACTTCGAGTACATGACGATCTGGGCCACAGGTCCTCCGGAAAGCCTCGGGCATTCGAGGGTAGGCGCTGGGATGCGGCGCTGCTGGGCGGCGTTTCGACTCGTCTCGATCGGCAGGACGCCGCGGACGCCTCGCGTGTGTTCAGAGCGGCTCGGTAATCGGCAAGTCCTCCCAGAGCAGCTGGAGGAAGGTGCCGATGAAGAAGCTGAGGAAGCTCATCAGCAGGATTGCGCTCGGGAACGCGGAGAGCGGCTCGTAGCCGAGAATGCGGGGAAGCTCGCCGGCGAGCGGCTCGAGCACAGGGCGGATCGCGGCGAGCGGGGCCTCGCTGGGGCCCCAGTTGCGGGCGGCCATCAGCGGGCCGAGCAGGCTGGTC
>DASTOI010000109.1:0-3783 GCA_035762585.1 Myxococcota bacterium | reverse complement strand
GCGCCGGGGCTGCGCGTCGACTACAGCCCGACGTACTACGCCGCGTTCCTGCTCGACCCCGACGGCAACAACGTCGAGGCGGTGTTCACGGGCTGAGAGCCCAACGAGGAGAAAGAGCCAATGGCCTCGATTCACCTGGAGATCCCGTTGCAGGCGCCTGCCGAACGCGTGTGGAAGCAGCTGCGCGACGTCGGCGAGGTAAAGGCGCTGTTCCCTGGCGTGCTGACCGCATCGCGCCTCGAGGGCGACGCGCGCGTCGTCACGTGCGCGAACGGCATGGACGTGAAGGAGCGGATCGTCGACGTCGACGAGAAGGCGCGTCGCGTCGCATACGCCGTCGTCGAGTGGCAGACGACGCACCACAACGCATCGATGCAGGTCCTGCCCGACGGCGAGGCGCGTTCGCGCCTCGTCTGGATCACTGACTTGCTTCCGGACGAGCTCGCGCCGCCGGTGCGCGGGCTGATGGAGCAGGGCGCACAGGCGGTGCAGCGCGTGTTCGCGAGCGCACGGTGAGCCCGCCCGCCGCGTTCGCGCTCTTCGCGACCGCCATCGGCACGATGGCGATCGCGTGGGGCGAGCGCGGCATCACGGGCGTCTTTCTGCCCGAGGCGAGCGATGCGGCGACGCGCCGCCGCATCGCTCGCCGCTTCCCCGCCGCGCGCGAGAGCGCGCCGCCTGCAAGCGTCCAGCGCGCGATCGACGCAATCGTCGCGTTGTTACGGGGAGAGCGCACCGACCTCACCGGGATTTCACTCGACATGAGCGAGGTTCCCGAGCTGCACCGCCGCGTCTACGAAGCCGCGCGCACGATCGCGCCGGGCCGCACGCTCTCCTACGACGAGATCGCCGCGCGCCTCGGCGACAAGCAGCTCGCGCGCGACGTCGGGCAAGCGCTCGCGCGCAATCCGTTCTCGATCGTCGTGCCGTGCCACCGCGTGCTCGCCGCAGACGGGAAGCCCGGCGGCTTCAGCGCGCGCGGCGGCCTCGCGACCAAGCTTCGCCTGCTCTCGATCGAGGGCGTGCAGATGCCTGGGACGCTCCCGCTGCTCGAGGCCGCCGAGAGCGAAGGGCGCTGAACGCGCAGCGCTTACGGAATTTCCCACGCGGCGATCCGCGCGAAGTAGGCTGCGGGCCCGAGGAGGACTCATGTCCAGCCGTTCTCTCGCGCTCGCTTCGCTCGCGCTTCTCATGCTGTGCGCGCTCGGTGCATGCTTCGATCCTTCCGACCGCAGACCCGGCACGAAGCTCACCGGCGACGTCACGCCAATTCCAACCGATTGGTCGTTCACCGACGCGAACCAGGAGATCGCAATCGAGGTGAGCGGCTTCCTAGGCCTGCCGCACTCCGTGACGATCTGGTGCGCGCAGCTCGACGGCACGCTGTTCCTCGGCGCGCGCGATCCCGAGACGAAGCGCTGGCCGGCGTGGGTGGACGCCGATCCCGATGTCCGCCTCGAGATCGACGACAAGATCTATGAAGTGCGACTCACGCCGGAGAACGATCCGGACACGCTCGAGCGCCTGAGGCTCGCGTACGCCGCGAAGTACGCGATTCCCGACCCGAAGCCGGGCGATCCGCCTCCTCCGCCGCTTCGTTACTGGCGTGTAGGACCGCGGAGCTGAGCCGCCGCCCTCGAACGATCGCGACGCTCAGCGCAAATCGGAGCGCAGCAGCGGCACGCAGTCCGCGCTGCAGCCTTCGGGCGCATCGGCCGGCGTCGCGGCGGGTCGGTGCAGCACGCCGCGCGTCGGGCGCACGATGACGTGCGCGTCGTCGCCGGCGCCGCGCACCGAGGCGTCGCCGTCGACGATCAGGCTGTAGCCGCCTGCTTCCCGCGGCGCCCATAACAAGCTGACGAGCTTGCGCGCGCTCGCGTTGGCGGCGGTGCGCTTGCCGGTCTTCGCGACGAGCGCGCCGCCTTCCCAGGTCGCGGAGACCGAGACGGAGTGCGGCCGGCCGTCGTCGCCGACTGTCAATAAGTAGGGAGTCGCGCCGAAGCGCTCGGCCTCGGCGCGCAGCTTCTCGAGCGAAACCGGAATGCTCATCGGGTCATGCCTCCACCGAAACCTTGAAGCCGCCGTAGATCATGCGCTTGGCGTCGAAGGGCTGCGGCGCGTCCGGGCCCATCATCTTCGCGAGGCGCTTGTCCTTCATCACGGCCGCGTTCACGCGGTCGCGATGCGCGCGCGACTTGAAGACGATCCACGAGAACCACACGGCCTCGCCCTTCTTCAGCTTCACGGCCTGCGGGAACGAGGTCGTCTTGCCGGGCTTCACGTCGTCGGCAACGCACTCGAAGTACGCGAGCGCGCCGTGATCGCGCCAAACCTTGCCGGCGAGCGACGCGATGCGCTTGTACTGCGCGGCGTTCTTCTTCGGGATCGGGAGCACGAATCCATCGACATACCCAGCCATGTTGGTCCCTCCACGACGAGCGCGTCGGCGCAGCTTATCGCGCAGGTTCACGAGCGGATCAGCAGCACAGCGCGCGCCGATGCGAACGCCGCGCGCTCAGGCCGGTAGCTCGGCGAGGAACTCCCGCAGCGGGATCACCTCGACGTCGCCCATGCGCGAGCGGCGATCGGTGAGGCACACGAGGAGCTTGCGTTTCAATCGCTTCGTACGGTCGGCCAGTGACGCGAGTCCGCTGAGCATGTCGGGCGACGCGGCGCGCGCGGCCTTTACCTCGATGCCCCAGAGATCGCGCCCCACTTCGAGCACGAAGTCGATCTCGGCGCCGTGCTTCGTCCGGTAGTGGAAGAGCTTCGCTTCCGGCCACAGCGTTCCGGTCCGGCGGTAGAGCTCCTGGCCGACGAAGTGCTCGAGCAGCACGCCGCGCTCGTCGTCGAGTGGCCGATCGAGCGGGCGGCGCAGCAGCGCATTTCGCACGCCGATGTCGAACAGATAAAGCTTGGGGTGAGCGACGAGGCTGCCGCGCGCCGATCCGCTCCAGGCGGGGATGCGAAACATGACGAGCGTCTCTTCGAGCACGTCGAGGTAGCGGCGCGCCGTCTCGTGGCCGATCTCCGCTGCGCGGCAGAGCGCGTTCACGTTGACGATGGTGCCCGACGCGGCCGCGACGAAGTCGAGCAGGCGCGCGTAGCCGCCAAGATCCCGCACGAGCGCCTCGGCCTGGACCTCCTCGCGCAGATAGATGTCCGCGTAGCTGCGCAGCAGCGCGGCACGCTGCTCGGCATCCGGCTCCATCCACGTCGCGGGCAGCGTCCCGTGCGCGAGCGCTCGATCGAGGTCGAAGCGCGCGCCAAGCTCGCGCTCGAGCAGCGCGTGCATGGCCATTCCGATCACGCGGCCCGGCAGCAGATTCGCCTGTCCGCGCTTCAGCTTGCGCGCGCTGGAGCCGGAGAGCAGGAAACGAAAGCGCGTCGGAGTGGCGTCGAGCACGACCTGGAGCACGTCGAGAAGCGCCGGAACCTTCTGCACTTCGTCGATGAAGACGACTCGCGTGCTGGCAGGCGCTGCCGCGAGCTGTTCGCGCAGCAGCTCGGGCCGGGCGAGAAAGCGCCGGTGCTCAGCCGGGTCCGCGAGATTCAGCATGAGGTCGGGGTTTATCGCCGTGAGCAGTGTCGACTTCCCCACCTGACGGGGTCCGAGCAGCAGAATGCTGCGCGTCGTCGCGCGAATGCGAGGCAGAAGAAGCCGTTCCAGCACGTGTGGAATATACCGGTAGATTTCAACACGACAAAGAAATTTTATAAAACCATATATATGACGCTAAGTTACGAGACCATTTACCGGCTAATTCCCTTCAGGAGCGGATC
>DASTOI010000108.1:0-2166 GCA_035762585.1 Myxococcota bacterium | reverse complement strand
ATCGCGGCGATCCGGCCCTCCGCGTCGACGTCGCAGCGCAGCAGCACGCGCGGCGCCTGCCGCGCGCCGGCGCTCGCGAACGTGATCGCGAGCGCCGGCAGTCCGTTCAGCGTGCACGGCACGATCCGCGCCGGCGCACCGCGCCGCTGCGCGACGCGCAGGTGGAAGCGCAGCACGCCGGTGCGCCCTGTGCGCACGCCCTTCAGCGCGTTGAACTCGCCGCCCGCGTCGGTCGTGGTCCGCACGTCTTCACGCAGCAGCGCTTCGAGGCCGCGCACGTCGTTCGCAACCAGCCGCGCGACGAACGCTTCGAGCGCATCTCGCGTGCGCGCCGCGAGCGCGGCGTCCGGCCGGCACGGCGCGTGGTCGTAGGCCGCGAGCGCGCGCCGCGCGCGGTGATGCTGCACGCGCACGTTCGCTTCGCTGATGCCGAGCGCCGCGGCGGTCTCGCTCGCCGAGTAGCCGCACACGTCGCGCAGCACGAGCGTCGCGCGCTGGCGCGGCGTCAGCGCTTCGAGCGCGAGCAGGAATGCGAACGTCGTGCTCTCGAGACGCTCGTAGCGCGCGTCCGCCGCGTGCTCCGGCGGCGCGGGCAGCTCGAGCGCCGCCTCGCCTTCGTTACAAGCGAGCGGCGAGGGCAGCCAGCTCGCATCGCGCCGGCGCCGGCGCCGCCGCAGCACGTCGAGCGCGAGGTTCGTCGCGACGCGCACCAGCCAGGGAGCCCATGGCTCGTCGGTCCGAGCCGGCGGCGTCGCCAGCGCGCGCACGAACGTCTCCTGGACGACCTCGTCGGCGTCGGCGCCGCAGCCGGTCAGGCGAACCGCGAGCCCGAACAGCGCACGTTCGTGCGCGCGGAAGAGCGCCGCGACGTCCGCCGCACGATCGGGGTGGACATCCGCGTCGCTTCGCGCGGTCGCCGTGGCCGCGGTCATGCCGAGCTCACGCGTGGGCACCGCGAAATGTTACGCGCCCGCGTTGCCGCTAGCGTGCGCGCGAAATCGCCGGAGGGCCGCCCATGAGCGCTCGCTTCGCCGTCCTCGCGTTCGCTGCTCTCGCGCTCGCCTGTACGCAGGAGACGCAGAACACGCTGAGCCGCGCAGTCCAGAACTGGACCGGCACGGATGGCGTGCTCGAGATCTACGCAGGCGAGACGCTGGTCAAGCGCTTCCTGCAGATCGACAAGCTGTCGACCGCGCTGGGCACGACCGACGGCGCGCCGCGCGAGTACCGCTTCGGCTACGGCGTGCTCGACGCGAATCAGAACGGCGTCGCCGACCCGGACGAGCGCAAGGTCTACTTCGAGGTCAGCAACTTCTCGACCTACGTGTTCTACGAAGATCCGAATGGCTGACGCGAGCGCAGCCGCCGTCGACGAGCCCGCACCGCCGCATCTATCGCTCGCGCGTCTGTTCCTTCGTTTCCTGCGCTTCGGGGCGCTCGCGTGGGGCGGACCGGTCGCGCAGATCGGAGCGCTGCGGCACGAGCTCGTCGAGCAGGAGCGCTGGATCTCGCCGGCACGCTTCAATCGCGTGCTCGCTGTTTATCAGGTGCTGCCGGGGCCCGAGGCGACGGAGCTGTGCGTCTACTTCGGCTTTCGCGCGCGCGGGCGCCTCGGCGGCCTGCTCGCGGGGCTGGGCTTCGTGCTGCCGGGCTTCGCGCTCATGTTCGCGCTCTCGGTCGCGTACGCTCGCTTCGATCTGCGCGCGAGCGCGCTCGCCGCGGCGTTCGCGGGCTGCCAGCCCGCGGTCGTCGCGCTGATCGTGCGCGCGGTGCATCGCATCGGCAGCCACGCGCTCCACGACGGCTGGCTGATCGCGATCGCGCTCGCGTCGGCCGCCGCGACGCTAGCGGGCGCGTCGTTCGCGCTCGTGCTGCCGCTCGCGGGCCTCGCGTCGGTGATTGCGCGCGGCGGCGGCGCGAGCGCGGCGCACGGCCTCGCGTTCGTGCCGCTCGTCGCGGGCGCCGCGCCGGCAGCCGCCGCGCTCGCGCCGAGCGTGCTCGCGCTCTTCGTCACCGGCCTGCGCAGCGGCCTCTTGACGTTCGGCGGCGCCTACACGGTGATCCCGTTCCTGCGCGCCGACGCGGTCGGCGCGGGCGGCTGGATGAGCGACGCGCAGTTTCTCGACGGGCTCGCCCTCTCGGGAATCCTGCCGGCGCCGCTCGTGA
>DASTOI010000107.1:0-3063 GCA_035762585.1 Myxococcota bacterium | reverse complement strand
AGCGGTTTCGCGCGAGCTCGCAGAATCGCATCTCGACGGGCGCCTCGAAGAACGTGAGCGCGCCGGTGAGCGCATATCCGTCCGCGCTCGAAGAGCGCAGCCCTTCGAAGCGCACGTGCTCGAACCGCGACGTCTCGCGCGCGTTCGCGACGATGAGCCCTTCGCCGGTGCCGTCGCTGCTCACGAGCTCGATCGGCTCCTCCTGTGTGCCGATCCACTCGAGCGGCGAGCGCGAGAAGACCTTCGCTCGCGCGACGAGATCGATGCGCGTGCCCGGGCCCGCGCGCAGCGTGAGGCCGGGCGGAACCACGAGGTCCTCGCGCAGCGTCCACGCGCCGGGGCGGATCTGCGCGACCGTTCCATCCGCGGCGAGCTCGATGAACGGGAAGCGCGCGAGATTTGCGGCCTTGCGCGTCACATCCACGGCGACGGCCGCGAGCGCGCTCCACGGCGAAGGGGCGACGTCCTCCTCGACGACCCGCGACGTACCCGGGATCCGCCAGCGCAGCCGCAGCGGCGCGGGCGCGGCGGCGGGTTTCGCCGCTGCTGCCGGAAGCGACACCTTCGCGAACGCGACGAGCTCACCGAAGCGGCGCGGAGCGAGCACGACCGTCGGATCGAGCTTCGCGAGCGCGCCGCCTGCCGGCCCGACTGCGAGCAGCTCGATCGGCATGCTCTGCAGATTCCCGACTTCGAGATGGAGCCCGCCATCCTCCGCCGTCAGGACACCGGCGCGGATGGCCCGGTGCGGCCGGAGCAGTGCGCGCAGGTAGGCCTGGTTGCGCCGCACGAGCGGCTCGGGAGAGTCGATCTGCAGGAACTCACGGTGGAGCACGGAGGTCGCCGCCGCGAGCTGCGGCGCGAGATCGCGAAACAGGGCGTCGACGTACGCGGGCTCGGAGACGCGCTCGAGCTCGGCGAAGTAGCGCGCGCGAAATGCCGCGTCGGCGAACAAGCGCTCGTGCAGAGGGCGATCGAGCACGCGGCGCTTGCCCGTGTGGCCGTCGACGATCGTCGCCTCGATTCCGCTCAGATATTGAGTCGGCTTGCACTCGGCGTCGAACCCGATCGGTTCGAGCCGCGAAGTCACTGGGTTGAAGTAGAACCGCAGGTTGTGCCAGCGCGCGCCATGCTCGGCGCCCAACAAGTCAGTGAGTGCGAAGTAAGTCGCCAGGCGTTCGACGTCGAAGACCTCGCTCGTCGCGAGCTCGCCGCGCCGGAACGCGTCGAGCAGCGCCGCCGCCTTCGTGAACGTCGCCGCCGCCACGGGGTCCGCGAGCAGCTGCCCCGACTTGAAGCCGTCCACCGCACTGGCCTCGTAGGCGCCGTAGCCGCTCTCGTCGGCTCCGCGGAACGAGCGCACGAGGTGATGCGCCTCGCGCCACATCAGCTCCTCGTCGAGACGAAGGATCGGCCCTTCGCGGCGGCGGTTGCGCTCGATCAGCTGCTTCTCGAAATGCTCCTCCAGAGCGTAAATCCCGAGATCCTTGCCGTTCAGTGTGACTTCGACGAACTCGTAGAGCAGCGAGACGATGTCCTCGCGCGCGAGCGCGCGGTGATAGAGCCACTCACTGACATAGTTGCGCGTCGCCGGGTGATGGAGCGAGAAGCGCTGCAGGCCGAGCACGGTGTCGCCGCCCTTCACGTCGACCCGGAACGACCACTTCTCGCCCTGAAGGTGCGCGGCCGAGTCGCCCTTCAGCCGCAGCTTCACGCGCGCTTCCTTGCCGTCAGTCGCGAGCCGCGCCGACACGTAGTCGTCCTCGCTCGCGAAGAGCGCTTGCGCCGCGAGCGCGCGCTCGCGCTGGAGTGCGAGGCGCTGGTAGTCGTCGAACGCGAGGTCGACCGTGATGCGCCGCGGATTCGCCAGCCGAGCGCGCACCCAACGCAGCGGCGCCTCCACGCCGGCTTCCAGCGCGGGGCGCACGATCACGCCCCAGAAACCCGTCGACTGCGCTGCCGCACCGAGCAGGAACGCGAGCCCGAGCGCCGCCGCGAACGCGAGCCGGAGGCCGACCCGCGCGCCGCGCGCCCCGAACAGACGCGTCCACGCGGTCGGCCGTGCGCCCTCGAGAACCCGCACTTAGTGCAGCCCATCCTGATCGATGAAGGTCAGGTTGATCGTCGGAGCGATCGCGTGCAGCGCCGCGCGGATCCGGTCGATCTTCTCGTAGCCGCTGAATCGCGCGAGGTAGGCGACCTCGACGCCGTCCGCGGCCTCGTCGAAGCGGCGCAGATCGAGCGCATCGCAGTGCGGCTTCAGCGCGTCGGTGATGTTCGCGAGCGTCGCCGGCTGCGTGCGTCGGTCGGTCACCGTGAGAAACAGGTTGCTGCCCGCATCGCTCTCCGCGCGCCGCACGCGCGCCTGGACCCAGAGCGCTCCGAGCATCAGCGCGAGCGCTCCCGTCGTGATGAGCCATTGGTTTGCGCCGAAGCCGAGGCCGACCCCGATCGCGGTGAACAGGTAGGCGAGCTCCTCCGGCTCCTTGATCGCGGTGCGAAAGCGCACGATCGACAGCGCGCCGACCAGGCCGAGCGAGAGCGCGAGCGAGGATTTGACGATCGCGATCACCAGCATCGTCGTCATTCCCACGAGCGGGAAATTGCGCGAGAAGCTCGCGCGATTCGAGAGGGACGCGCCGTAGCGTTCGTAGAAGAGACCGAGCAGCCAACACAGCACGCCGGTCGCGAGCAGTGCCGGGATGAATTGCCAGACGGGCAGGTCCGGCGTGCTTCCGAGCAAGAATCGCTGCAGATCCGTGGCGCTCTCCGCGTTCCGCAGCTCCTGGGCAGGGTCCATGATCGCTCCATATCAGAGAAGTCGACGGGAGAACCGGTCGGCGCGCCAGCGACACGAATCGGGTCTCGCGTGACTCGATTTGTCGGCGGGACGTGGCGACCCTGTGACAATCACTTGTATTCGATCAACCCCGTCGCCGTCCCGCGAATCCACCGGTTGAACGCGAAGGTCGCCGCGCCGACGAGCTCGGCGAACTTGCCGATGAGGCATCCGATCCCGTACGCGGCGGCATGCGCCGCCGGCCGCCCGCGGCGGCGCTCGGC
>DASTOI010000106.1:0-4785 GCA_035762585.1 Myxococcota bacterium | reverse complement strand
CACCCCGCGCCGCACCTGATCCTCTTCCATCGCGACGAACAACGCCTTGAAGTTCCCCTCGCCGAAGCCCTGATCTCCTCTCCGCTCGATCACCTCGAAGAAGATCGGCCCGATCACGTTCTCCGTGAAGATCTGCAGCAGGATGCGCGGCGAGCCGCCCGTCGTGCCGTCGACCAAGATCCCCCGTTTTTCGAGGCGCGCGACGTCGAGCCCGTGGCCGGGCAGGCGCGCGTCGAGCGCCTCGTAATAGGTCGACGGCGTCGACAGGAAGCGGATGCCGCGCTTCGCGATCGCGTCGATCGATGCCTCGATGTCGTGCGTGCGCATCGCGACGTGCTGGATGCCCTCGCCGCGGTACGCGTTCAGGTACTCGACGATCTGCGAGCGGTCGTCCGCACTCTCGTTGATCGGGATGCGGATCTTCCCGCACGGGCTCACCATCGCGCGGCTGCGCAGGCCGGTCTGCTTGCCCTCGATCTCGAAGTAATGCTGCTCGCGGAACGCGAACAGCCGCTCGTAGAACGTCGCCCAGTGATCCATGCGGCCTTGGTGGACGTTGTGCGTCAGGTGGTCGATCTCGAGCAGCCCGCAGTCGTTGCCGTGCTCGGCGGAGTCGTCGACCTCGTCGAAATCGACGTCGTAGATCGTCTTCGGGCCGTAGCGATCGACCAAATAGATCAGGCTGCCGCCGATGCCGCGGATCGCCGGAATGTGCAGCTCCATCGGGCCGACGGGATTCTCGACCTCTTCGGCGCCGAGCGACTTCGCGCGCTCGAGGGCGGTCGCGGCGTCGCGCACGCGCAGCGCCATCGCGCAGATCGACGGCCCGTGCACGCGTGCGAAGGCCTGCGAGAAGGAATTAGGCTCCGCGTTCAGGATGAAGTGCACGCCGCCCTGGCGATAGAGCGTGACGTTCTTCGAGCGGTGGCGCGCGACGGCGCGAAAGCCGAGCTGGCGGAACAGCACCGCGAGCTGTGCAGGATCGGGCGCCGTGTATTCCACGAACTCGAAGCCGTCGGTTCCCATCGGGTTGTTGGGGTCGAATGCGGTGCGGCTCATCGCGAGCCTCCTTCACTTCCGCGCGGCGGTTGCCCGGGCGCGGCGGGGTTCGAAGCCGAGATAGCGGAGGCCGCGCTCGATCGGCGCCTTCGTCGCGGCGTCGCCCGGCGTTGCGGCCTCGACCTCGAGCAGGTCGTCGCGCAGCATCGTCGCGAGCACGACGCCGGCGTCGAGCTTGCGCAGCGATTCGAGCAAGTTCCAGCGGAGCAGCCAATCGCCCGGCGCGTGCAGCCGCAGCTTCTGTGCGATGCGCGTGAAGCCCGGCACGAGGTCGGGCGAGTCGGGACGCTCCCAGAGCCGCAGCGCGTCTTTGTAGAGCGCGACGACGCGCGTCTCGGCCGCGGTCCGCACGCGCGGCGGCGGCGTGCGCTTATCAGGGAACGAGCTCGGCGGCCAGAACGAGGGATCGGCGGCGCCGGCGCTCACGGAATGGATCGCATCGGCGAACGCGAGCGTCACCGAGCCGAGCGGGAGCTTACGGTCGGACGCGCCGGCCTCGGCGCCGGCGAGCGAGAGCGCGAGCACGCGGCCGTCGCGCCGCAGCGCACTGCGCGCCTCGCCCTCGATGCGCAGGCCGCTCGCGAAGCGCAGGTCGCAACGCGAGCGTTGGCCGCGCGCGGCGAAGCGGGCGAGCGCCTCGTCCGTGAGCCGGGCCGAGCTCGCGCCGCCTTCGAGCGGCCCGAGCGCGATCACGAGATCGTCCGGGCTCGCGTCGGGCGCGCCGAGCAGATGCTCGCCCTCGAAGTCGAGCGCCTTGCGGCCTTCGAGCACCGCCAGGGCGGGCCCGCCTTCGAGCTCCTCGTGAGCGGTCAGGCGCCCGGTCGCGCGCGCGCCCGAATCGAGCTCGAGCGTCGCGATCTCGCCGCTCGCACGCGCGGTCTCGAGCGCGCGCACGTCGCCGCGGCGCTGCGAGAAGCGCGCCGCGACCGCATCGAGCACCTCGGACAGCTGCGCGAAATCGCGTGCGACGAACAGCTGCGGCTGCGGGCGCGTGATGTCGTAGTCGACATCGATGCACGCGGCATCGAGGGGCAGCTTGCGCACGCCCTCTGCATGCAGCGCCTCCTCCTCGCCGAGCGACGAGAGCAGCCCCGCGCCGTAGATCCGATAATCGCTGGGCGTTCCGACCAGGCCGTACTCGACCGTCCACCAGTGCAGCCGCGAGAGCAGAGCCGCCTCGCTCGGCGGCGGCGCGCTCGCGATCAGCTGCTCGAGCGCGCGTTGCGCGGCGTCGCGCTGCGCAGGCGTAGCGAGCGGGTCCTCCTTCACGACCGAGAGCCGGAAGATGCGGTCGTGGACCGCGCGGTCGTGCTGCGAAGAGAACGCGCGCTGCCCGACCTCGCCGAACTTTTGCAGGAACGCGCGGTACTCGGGGTCCGGCAGGATCGGCGCGTGGCCCGCCGCCTCGTGCACGATGTCGGGCGCCGGCGTGTAGGCGAGATGCTCCTGCGTGCGGATCGCGCCGGCGATCGTGAGGATGCGCAGCGCCTGGAACTCCTGGAACGCGCGCGGCGGGATGAAGCCGTCGACGCACACGGCGCCCCAGCCGAAGCGCGCGAGGTGCTCGTCGATCGACTCGATGCGCGGGATGCGCTCGATCGAAATCCCGCATTCCGGAACGCCGCGCATGTAGGCAGGATGAGCGGTTTGCATGAGCCGCGCGTGGGTCTGGAGCAGGATGAATCGCCAGACCGCCTGATCGATCTCGTCGTACGCGTCGTAGTCCTGAAACGCCACGTACTGGCGCAGGTGGGCCGGTATGCGGTCGAGCGTCTCGGTCATCGCAGAAAAACTACCCCTCACACTGAGCGGTGTCGGAACAAAGTCCGAGCCGCCCGCCGGGCCTCGGGGTGTAGACTGCGCGCGGTCCGCGCGCGAGGGATTCGGTGAGTGCAATTTTTTCGCTCCTCAACGAAGACGGCTCCTGCGCGCCCGAGTACAGAGGCCTGATCGCGGACGAGGACGTCGCGGCCGTCCTCGACCTTTTGGTGCTGAACCGCATCCTCGACCGGCGGCTGCAGATGCTCCAACGCCAGGGCCGGCTCGGTTTCTGGATGACCAGCCGCGGTGAGGAGGCGACGATCTACGGCGTCGCGATGGCGCTCGAGCTCGCCGATCCGATCTTCTTGTCCTACCGCGAGCTCGGCTGCTTGTTATGGCGGCGCGTGCCGCTGGCGCTGATCTTCAATCAGCTGATCGGCAACAGTCAGGACCTGAGCCTCGGCCGCCAGATGCCGGTGCACTACTGCTTCCGCGAATGGGGGATCCCCTCGGTGAGCGCTCCGGTCGGCACGCAGCTGCCACACGCGACCGGGTTCGGCTACGCCGCCAAGCTGCGGCGAACGGGGCAAGTCGCGGCGGCCTTTTGCGGAGAGGGCACGGCGTCCCAGGGTGACTTCCACACCGCGCTGAACTTCGCGGGCGTTTTCCAGACACCGACGATCTTCGTCATCCGTAACAACGGCTATGCGATCTCGACGCCCGAATCGGTGCAGACGGCCGCGAAGAGCCTCGCCGCGCGCGGCGAGGGATATGGCGTGCCGGGCATCCAGATCGACGGCAACGACCTGCTCGCGGTCGTGCATACGATGCGCGAGGCCGTCGCGCGCGCGCGCGCCGGCGAAGGTCCGACGCTGATCGAGGCGATGACCTATCGCATCGGGGCGCACTCGACGGCGGACGACCCGAGCGCCTATCGCACCGAAGAAGAGACGAAGGAATGGGATCGCCTCGATCCGTTCGAGCGCCTGAAGCGCCACGCGAAGTGGCGCGGCATCTGGGACGACGCGCGCGAGGAGGCCTCGCGCGCCACCTGGGAGACGCGCGTCACCGAGACGCTCGCGCAGTGTGAGAAGCATCCGCCGCCGCCGGTCGAGAGCTTGTTCGAGGACGTGCTCGCGACGCCGGGCGCGCAGCTCGTCGAGCAGCGCGACGAGTACCTCGCCTGGCACCGCCGCCGCCCGCGCGAGAAGTTCGACGTTCCGTGACGGGGACGTTCTTTAAGAACTCAAGAAAGTCGAGCTCGAGGACTTCAGGAGTTCCTGGCGCAGAGAGTTTCTCAACTACTCAAAGAACGTCCCCGAGAGAGAGCGATGGCCGAAACCAGCACGATGAATCTGCTCCAAGCGCTCAACCAAGCGCTCGATCTCTACATGGAGCGCGACGAGCGCGCAGTGATTCTCGGCGAGGATGTCGGGCGCTTCGGCGGCGTGTTTCGCGTCACTCAGGGGCTGCAGGAAAAGTACGGCGAGGAGCGCGTATTCGACACGCCGCTCGCCGAGGCCGGCATCGTCGGCATGGCGATCGGCATGGGCATCGCCGGCCTGCGCCCGATCGTCGAGGTGCAGTTCGCGGACTTCGTCTTCCCCGCCTTCGACCAGATCGTGAGCGAGCTGGCCAAGTACCGCTATCGCAGCGGCGGCCAGTACGCGCCGAAGGTGTTGATCCGCATGCCCTACGGCGGCGGCATCCGCGGCGGCCACTACCACTCGCAGAGCCCCGAGGCCTACTTCGCGCATACGCCCGGCCTGCGCGTCGTCGTGCCCTCCGGCCCCTACGAGGCGAAGGGGCTGCTGCTGGCGTCGCTCGAGTGCGACGACCCGGTGATCTTCATGGAGCCGAAGCGCATCTACCGCTCGGCCAAGGACGAGATCCCGACCGACTACTACACGCTGCCGCTCGAGCGCGCGCGCGTGGTGCGCAAGGGCGAGGACGCCACGCTGGTCG
>DASTOI010000105.1:0-7403 GCA_035762585.1 Myxococcota bacterium | reverse complement strand
CGCGACGCGAGCGTGCGCGCGCCGTTCGCGGGCCTCGTCGCGCGCCGCGAGGTCTCGCGCGGCGACTACGTCCGCACCGGCCAATCGCTGCTCGAGGTCGTCGCGCTCGATCCAATCGAGGTCGAGTTCAGCGTCGCCGAGCGTGACAGCGCGCGCGTGCAGCCGGGCCAGCCGGTCACCGTGACCGTCGAGCCCTACCCGAACGAGAAGTTCGTCGGGGCGGTGAGCGCGGTCTCGCCGGTGATCGACCCGCGCACGCGCACGATGCGCGTGAAGGCGCGCATCCCGAACAAGGACAGCCGGCTGCGCCCGGGCTTGTTTGCGCGCACGGATCTCGGTGTCGCGAAGCGCACCGGCGTCGTGCTCGTGCCCGAGGAAGCGGTGCTCCAGCGCGCCGACGGCGAGGTGCTGTTCATCGTCGGCGCCGACGACCGCGTGAAGCGCGTCGTCGTGAAGACCGGCGCGCAGCGCGATGGGCGCATCGAGATCGTCGAGGGCGTGCGCGGCAACGAGCTGGTCGTCGTGCGCGGCCACTCCGCGCTGATCGACGGCGCTCAGGTCGCGCGCAAGGCCGCCGACGGCGAGGCGTCGCCGGCGCCGCCGGGCGCCAGCATCGCGTCGGAGATCAACGCCGCCGGGAGCGCTCGCTGATGGCGTGGATCGACGTCTTCATCCGCCGCCCCGTCCTCACCTGGATGCTCACGCTCTCGATGGTCGTGTTCGGCGCGCTCGGCTTCGTGCGCCTCGGCGTCGACCAGTACCCGAAGATGGAATTCCCGATGGTGAACGTCTCGGCGAACCTCGAGGGCGCGAGCCCCGAGGTGATGGAGGAAGACGTCACCGAGCCGCTCGAGGAGCAGCTCAACACGATCTCGGGCGTGAAGCGCCTGACGTCGCGCTCGCGCCAGGGCTACTCGACGATCTCGATCGAGTTCGAGCTCGGCGAAGACCTCGACCGCGCCGCGCAAGACGTGCGCGATCGCGTCGGCCGCGCGCGTTGGGATCTGCCCGAGGAGCTCGAGGATCCGATCATCTCGAAAATGGATTCGAGCGGCTTCCCGGTGATGTGGATGCCGATCATGACGGAGCGCCCGGCGGTCGAGGCGACCGAGTACGTCGAGGACTACATCAAGCCCCGGGTCGAGACGATCAAGGGCGTCGCAGGCATCGAGGTGTTCGGCGCGCGCGAGCGGCAGATCCGCATCTGGCTCGACGGCGAGGCGCTGCGCGCGCGCGGTCTCGCAGCGATGGACGTGATCAACGGGCTGCGCCGCGAGCACGTCGAGCGCCCGGGTGGAATCGTCGAGAGCGACCGCACCGAGTTCCAGGTGAAGACCGACGCCGAGTTCCGCTCGGTGCAAGCGCTCTCCGACATGGTGATCGCGTACGAGAACGGCGCGCCGGTGCGGCTCGCCGACGTCGCGCGCATCGAGGACGGCTCCGAGGACGTGCGCGAGTACGCGCGCTTCGACGCGACGCCGACCGTCGGCCTGATGGTCGTGAAGCAGTCCGACGCGAACACGGTCGCGATCGCCGACGAGATGCGGCGGCGCATGCACGAGATCACGAAGACGCTGCCGCCCGACATGTCCTTCAAGGAGGGCGACGGCGTCGCGGACTTCTCGAAGTCGATCCGCGAGGCGGTCGAGGAGGCGATCTTCAGCCTCTGGTTCGGCGCGCTGCTCGCGACCGCGACGGTGTTCGTGTTCCTGCGCCGCTTCCGGCCGACGCTCGTGGTCGGGCTCGCGATCCCGATCTCGCTGGTGACGACGTTCGGCCTGATGTGGGCGTTCGACTTCACGCTGAACACGATGACGCTGCTCGCGCTGACGCTCGCGGTCGGCGTCGTGATCGACGACGCGATCGTCGTGCTCGAGAACATCGAGCGGCACCGCGAGGCGGGCGAATCCCCGCGCGAGGCGGCTTCGAAGGGCGCGCGCGAGATCGCGTTCGCGGCGACTGCCGCCACCGTCTCCGTCGCCGCGGTCTTCATCCCGGTGATCTTCGTGCCGGGCCTGGTCGGCAACTTCCTCGGCGAGTTCGGCGCGACCGTCGCGATCGCGGTGATGCTCTCGCTCGTCGTCGCGCTCACGCTGACGCCGATGCTCGCGGCGCGCATTCCTCCGCCGGAGGAGCGCGCGCATGGCAGCATCTATCACCACTTCGAGCGCTGGCTGCGCGCGCTCGAGAACAGCTACCGCCGCATTCTCGAGTGGACGCTCTCGCATCGCGCGGTGACGATCGCGATCGCGCTCGTCGCGTTCGCCGGCGGCTGCGGCCTCCAGCAAACGCTCGGCGGCGAGATGTTCCCGCCCGCCGACGTCGGCCGCTTCTTCATCGCGATGGAGACGCCGCCCGGCACGTCGCCGGAAGGCTCGCTCGAGATGATGAAGCGCAACGAGAAGTGGGTGCTCTCGCTGCCCGAGGTCGCGGGCGTGTTCGCGGGCGTCGGCTTCGCGGGGCCCGAGGGCGGCTCCGACCCGACGCGCGGAATCATGTTCGTGATGCTGAAGAGCGGCGATCGCCGCGACGTGCACGAGATCATCGAGGAAGGCCGGCGCGTGCTCGGCGCGATTCCCGGGCAGAAGGTGCGGCTCTCGGACATGTCGGGCTTCGGCATGTCGTCCGACAAGGGCGAGTTCGAGGTCGAGCTGCAGGGCAATCTCGAGATCAACGAGATGGCCGACCTCGGCGAGCGCTTCATCGCCGCGCTGAAGGCGCGCGGCGGCTACGTCGACCTCGATCAGAGCATGCGGCTCGGCAAGCCCGAGGTGCGCGTGATTCCGGATCGCGAGAAGGCGGCGGCGCTCGGCGTCGACGCGGATCAGCTCGCGACGACCGTGCTCGCGATGATCGGCGGCCTCGACGTCGGCACGTTCAGCGAGGGCGGCAACCGTTACGACATCCGCGTGCGGCTCGATCAGGCCGATCGGCGCGATCCCGACTCGATCCTCGGGCTCTACCTGCGCACGCGCAGCGGCGAGACGATCGAGCTGCGCAACCTCGTGCGGCTCGAGAAGGGCGCCTCGCCGTCGACGATCACGCGCGTGAACCAGCAACGCGCGGTGCGCATCTCGGCGAACCTCGAAGGCAAGGACGCGGCGCGCGCGCTCGAGGAGGCGGGAGAGGTCGCCGCGGAGCTCTTGCCCGAGGGCGTCTCGATGCTCCCGTCAGGCGGCACCGAGGAGATGGTGAAGGGCTTCGAGGCGCTGTTCTTCGCGATGGGCCTCGGCATCCTCGTGATCTACATGGTGCTGGCGGCGCAGTTCGAGAGCCTCGTGCACCCGCTCACCGTGATGCTCGCGCTGCCGCTCTCGATGATCGGCGCGTTCGGCGGACTGTTCGTGATGGGCGCGCTCGGCCGGCCCGGGATGACGCTCAACCTGTTCAGCCTGATCGGGATCATCCTCTTGTTCGGCCTCGTCACGAAGAACTCGATCCTGCTGGTCGACTACGCGAACCAGCTGCGCGAGCGCGGCATGGACAAGCTCGAGGCGATCCGCACCGCGGCGCCGGTTCGAATGCGCCCTGTCTTGATGACCGCGATCGCGATGATCTTCGGCGCGCTGCCCGCGGCGCTCGGCATCGGCCCCGGCGCCGAGACGCGCTCGCCGATGGCCGTCGCGGCGGCGGCCGGAATGATCTCGTCGACCGCGCTCACGCTGCTCGTCGTGCCGGTCTTCTATCTCGCGTTCGACGACGCCGCGGAGTGGATGAAGGCGAAGATCTGGCGGCGGCCGCCGAAGCCGGCGGTGCACCCCGTCGCGCCGTCGCACCGCGATCCACAGGCGGCCTGACCCCCGACAGCCAGTTTCCTAAGCTGCGCGCCTTTGCCGGTCAGGAGCCCGCATGCGCAACCCCCGCAACATCACGAAGCCGCTCGCGATCGGCGCGCCCAAGCCGCCGCTCGAGATCCCGGTGCGCCCGTCGCGGATGATCCATTTCTTCGATCCGAGCAATCCGCGCATGGCGTCGAAGGTTCCGGACATCGCCAAAAAGGTGGACGTGCTGCTCGCGAACCTCGAGGACGCGATCGAGACCAAGAACAAGGTCGCGGCGCGCGAGGGGCTGGTGAAGATCGCGCAGTCGACCGACTTCGGAGACACGCAGTTCTGGTCGCGCGTGAACAGCCTCGACTCGCCGTGGTTCCTCGACGACATGCTGACGATCGTCGGCGAGGCCGGACGCAAGCTCGACGTGATCATGATCCCGAAGGTCGAGGGGCCGTGGGACATCCACTTCGTGGACCAGCTGCTCGCGCAGCTCGAGGCGAAGCACCACCTGCAACGCCCGATCTTGATCCACGCGATCCTCGAGACCGCGCTCGGCGTCGCGAACGTCGAGGAGATCGCGCTCGCGTCGCCGCGCATGCAGGGCATGAGCCTCGGGCCGGCGGACCTCGCGGCCTCGCGGCGCATGAAGACGACGCGCGTCGGTGGCGGGCATCCGGGCTACCTGGTGCGCCAAGACCCGAATCCCGCGGACGCGAACGCGCCGCGCGCGACGGCGCAGCAGGATCTCTGGCACTACACGATGGGCCGCATGGTGGATGCCTGTGTCGCGACCGGCATCCTGCCGTACTACGGCCCGTTCGGGGACATCGCCGATGCCGTCGCGTGCGAGGATCAGTTCCGTAACGCGTTCCTGATGGGCTGCGTCGGCGCGTGGTCGCTCCACCCGAGCCAGATCGAGATCGCCCGCCGCGTGTTCAGCCCGCCGGTCGACGAGGTGCTCTGGGCGAAGCGCGTGATCGAGGCGATGGGCGACGGCTCCGGCACGATCATGCTCGAGGGCAAGATGCAGGACGACGCGACCGTGAAGCAGTGCAAGGTGATGGTGAGTCTCGCGAAGCTGATCGGGCGCCGTGACGCCGAGATGGCGCAGGCTTACGGCTTCAGCCCGCGCGACCTCGATCGCTAACGCCGCGGCGCGCGCGTTTCTCCTTCTACCGCGCGACACCGACGGGTGTAGGCTGGCCTCCTCGGGCGACCGCCCGCAGGAGGTTTCTCTCGATGGCGAAGAAGCTCTCCACGCTGCACCAAGACCTGATCCCGTACCTCTACTACCGCGACGCGGGCGCCGCCGCGGAGTTCCTGCGCAAGGCGTTCGGCTTCACGCTGCGCAACGTGCACAAGGCCGACACCGGCGAGGTGATGCACGCGGAGCTCGGGCTCGGCAAGAGCGCGGTGATGCTCGGCCCGGCGCGCGACGAGTTCGGCTTCAAGACGCCGAATGACTTGCCCGCGCGGCACGCGGGCGTCTGGGGCTACGTCGACGACGCCGACGCGCACTGCGCGGCGGCGCGCGCCGCCGGCGCGACGATCGTGCGCGAGCCGGCCGACCAGTTCTACGGCGTGCGCGAGTACAGCGCGCGCGATCTCGACGGCCAGGAGTGGTTCTTCGCGACGCCGCTCGCGAGCGCGATGCCGGCGCCGGCGCGGAAGCGCAAGCCGGCGAAGCGAGCCCGAGTCGCGCGGGCCGCGACGAAGCCGAAGAAGAAGGCGGCGAAGAAGAAGTAGCCGCGGAAACCCAACAACTCGAACGGAGCGATTCATGGCAAACCTTCCCCCTAACACCCAGCGCATCATTCCGTATCTCTCGTACAAGAACGGCAAGTCGGCGATCGACTTCCTCGCGAAGGCGTTCGGCTTCGAAGTGCGGATGGTGATGCCCGGCCCGGGCGAGAGCGTGATGCACGCCGAGCTCGGTCTCGGCGACGCGGTCGTCTACCTCGGCACCCCGCCCGGCTACGACGCGAAGCGCGCGACCAAGGAGCGCAACGCCGCCGTGCTCGTCTACGTCGACGACGTCGACGTGCACTGCGCCCGCGCGCGCGAAGCCGGCGCGAAGATCGAGAGCGAGCCCGCGGATCAGTTCTACGGCGATCGCACCTACAACGCCGTCGATCCCGAGGGTCAGATGTGGTTCTTCCACACGCACGTGCGCGACGTCTCGCCCGAGGAGATGCAGGCCGCGATGGCGAACATGCCCGCGCCTGCGCCGAGCGCCGCGCCAAAGCGCGCCAAGAAGGCCCCGCGCGCGCGCATCGCGAAAGCAAAGGCCGCCCCGAAGCCGCGCAAGCCCGCCAGAAAGAAGTAAGTCACCACCGCGGGGACGTTCATACTTGCCGGTGACATAGGGGACAGTCTTCGCGCAGCTCAGATCGCGTAGACCCAACAAGTCACCACCGCAAGAACGTCCCCGTTTGGTGACTTGTCGGCGCGGTCAGAGCGCGCGCCGGCGGTAGTGGTAGCGGTAGGCCTCGCTGAAGCCGGCGCGCGAATAGAGGGCGCGCGCGGCAGCGTTGTTGGCGGAGACTTGGAGATAGAGCTGCGCTGCGCCGCGGGCTGCGGCGAAGCGGGCGAGCGCGGCGAGCACCGCGGCCGCGAGCCCGCGTCCGCGCTGCTCCGGCAGCGTGAGCATCGAGAACACGCCGGCGAGCGGTGGCGCGACGAGGGTGAGGCCGACCGCTGCGAGCGCCGTCGCGCCGGCGGGCCGCGCGCTCGCGAATCCCGCGCGCGGCGCCACGCGCTCGAGGAATGCGCGGTAGACGGCGACCTGCTCGCCGCGAAACCGCCCGCGGCGCCCGGAGAGCTCGAACCACGCGGCGCTGAGCCGCGCATCGCATTGCGCGCACGCCTCTGCGTTGGGCGCGAGCTGCGCGACGCGAGCGGCGCTCGCGATCTGCACGCTCACGTCGTCGTACCGCTCGTAGCCGCGCGCCGCGAGCCGGGCATCGAGCTCGTCCGCTGCGGGCGTGATCTGGAACAGCACGGGCCGCCGGCGCTCTGCGTAGAACGCCTCGACGCGCGCGATCGCGTCGTCGAAGCCGCCGGGCGGCTCGCCCGGCCCCGCCCACACCGAGTTCGCGCGATCGGTGACGCCTTGCATGAAGCGCAGCCGCCATGGCCCGAGCGCGACGATCTCCTCCGCTTGCCATGCGTCGAACGCAGCGCGCTCGAGTGCGAGCACCTGATCGCGCGTACGCACCGCATCTCCTCGACTGGCGCGGAGTAACGTCCCGTCTTTCGAGGAGGGCCGCACGTGAAGTTCGGAATCTTCGGGATCAACACCGGCGCGTGTGCGCGGCCCGACGTCGCCGCGAAGGTCGCGCGCGCCGCGGAGGCCGCGGGCTTCGAGTCCGTGTGGACCGGCGAGCACGTCGTGCTGCCCGATCCGCAGGCGTCGCCTTCGCCCGCGCCGCCGCAGCACCCGATGCTCGATCCCGCCGCGTCGCTCGCGTTCCTCGCCGCGCACACCCAGCGCGTGAAGCTCGCGACCGGGATCATCATCCTGCCGCAGCGCAATCCGCTCGTGCTCGCGAAGGAGCTCGCGATACCCGGCTCGGCTACGACTACCTCAATATCGACAACCAGCGCGAGCCGTTCAACAAGCTGGAGGTC
>DASTOI010000104.1:0-3209 GCA_035762585.1 Myxococcota bacterium | reverse complement strand
GACAGAGAGCGGCTCGTGGAGCTCGGTCGCCGGGATCGCTTTCATCGAGCGGGAAGCCCTAGCCACTCCGCACTCTTCCTCACGGATTCTCGCATGCTCGTCGCGCAGTGATCGAGCTCGACGAGCATCCAGTCCGCACATGTCGCGGCGGCGATCGCGCGCTTCAGGTCGACGACGCCGTCGCCCAGCGCGGTCATCGGTGATTCGGGCTTGTCCGCGGGTCCATCCTTTAGATGGAGGCGCGTGACGCGCGCGCCGTGGCGCGCGATCTCGGCGGCGGGGTCGCGGCCGGCGGTCTTCGCCCAGTAGATGTCGAGCTCGAGCTCGACCGCGGGATCGAGGTGCGCGACCAGCCCGTCGAACGCCGCGCTTCCGTCCTCGAGCGCGCTCCATTCCCAGAAGTGATTGTGGTAGCCGAGGCGCAGACCGCGGCTCTGCGCGAGCGCGGCCGCCGCCTTCAGCTCTTCCGCGAGCGCGGCGACCGCGCTCGCGCTCGCGAAGCGCTCGGGATGCGCGAACGGCACGACGACGAGCGGCGCGCCGAGCGCCTGCGCGTCGTCGAGCGCGCGCTCGGCGCCGTCGCCGAATGGCAGCGCGTGCGCGCTGCACACGGCGAGGCCCGCTCGATCGAGCGCGCTCCGGAGCCCGCGCGCCGTCAGGCCGGGAAGCAGCGCGGCCTCGACCGCCGGGAAGCCGCAGCGTGCGACGAAGGCGAGCGTGCCGTCGAGATCGCGCGCGCAGTCCTCGCGCAGCGTGTAGAGCTGGAGCCCGTAGCGTGTCGTCATCTGCGAAGCATATGCTGCGCAGCTTCGCGAGGAGAAGCGGGATGAGCCAGCAAACCGACGCCGTGCAGCGCGTGATGGACGGCCGCGCGTGGGAGGAGTTCTGCGACACGCTGAAGGCGGCCGGCGCGGTGGTGCTCGCGCAGTCGACGCCCGCGGATCCGCTCGATCGCGCCGAGGGCTACCGCTATCTGACGCGCTTGTTACGGGCCGGCCTCGAGACCTACGTCGAGGCGTCCGACTCGGAGCATCCCGTCTTCCAGCGCACGACCGGCGAGACGGTGAAGATGGGCATGGACAGCCCCGACAACCTCTACCTGAACGCGCCAGTGAACGACGCGCACGACTACCGGATCTGGGGGACGCGCGGAACGGTCCACTACCTCGGGTTCGGCTCGCAGAAGGGCAACTACGCGTCGACCGGCTCGCTGCAGACGACCGGGTATCTCGAGGCGAAGGACATGAAGCTCGGGCCGGGCGGCGCGTTCGAGATCATCGCGTCCAGTAACAAGCCCGCGGGCGAGGCGAACTGGCTGCCGATGGAGCCGGAGTCGCGGATGATCCAGATCCGTCAGACGCGGCTCGATCACGCGAAGGAGGAGCCGGCGCAGGTGAAGATCGAGCGCATCGGCAGCGCCGCGCCGGTGAAGCCGCTCGATCCGGTGCGCTTCGACCGGATGCTGCAGGGCGCCGCGAAGATGGTGTTAGGGACGTCGCGGCTGTTCCAGAAGTGGAGCGAAGGCTTCACGAAGCACACGAACCGACTGCCGCGTTTCCCACACGAGGTCGCGTTCGCGGCCGGCGGCGATCCGAACATCGCGTACTACCACTCGCACTGGGTGCTCGCGCCGGACGAAGCGCTCGTCGTCGAGCTCGCACCGCCCGAGTGCGACTTCTGGAACTTCCAGCTCGCGAATTGGTGGATGGAGAGCCTCGACTACCGCTTCGCGAAGATCCACATCAACAAGCACACGGCGCAGTACGACGCCGATGGCACCGTCACCGCGATCGTCGCCGCGCGCGATCCGGGCCGGCCGAACTGGCTCGACACCTGCGGGCACTCGAGCGGCACGATGTGCGTGCGCTGGATCCGCGCGGAGTCGCATCCCGATCCGAAGACGCGCGTCGTGAAGCTCGCCGAGCTCGCGAAGTGAGTGCAGTGACGTTCGCCCTGGACGAGCTGCTCGGGGAAGCGCGCGCCGCCGCGAAGCTCGAGGACTTCGGCAGCGACGACTTCCTGCCGGGCCTGCGCGCGCTGCTGCGCACCTACGACGAGAACGCGTGGACCGAGAAGGGCCGCACGCGCAACCGCCGCCGGCTCGTCGGGCTGCTGACGTCGCGTCTCAAGCTGACGGCGGCGTTCGCGCAGCATCCGGAGGTGCTCGCGCGCCCGGTGAAGCAGCCCGTGTTCCTCACGGGCTTGCCGCGCTCCGGCACGTCCGCGCTGTTCAGCCTGCTAGGGGCCGACCCTGCCGCGCGCCCGCTGCGCTTGTGGGAGACGCAGTGCCCCGATCCGCTGCCGCTCCCGCCCGGCACGCCCGATCCGCGCCGTGCTGCGATCGACGCTTATTATGCGCAGGGCCGCGAGAAGCGCCCCGAGTGGACGAAGATCCACTTCACGAGCGCGGACACGCCCGAGGAGTGCGTGCTGCTGCATGCGTACGCGATGCACGGCGTGCAGATGGGCGTCGAGATCATCCTCGAGCCGTACGCGAGCTGGTATCAGGCGGCGGCCGCCGACCTGCGCGGCCTGTACGCGTACGAGAAGCGCCTCTTACAGCTGCTCGATTGGCAGCGCCCCGGCGAGCGCTGGCTGCTGAAGGCGCCCGCGCATCTGTGGGGGCTCGACGCGCTGGTCGCGACGTTCCCCGACGCGGCGATCGTCTGGAATCACCGCGACCCGGTCGCGTGCATCGCGTCGGCGTGCAGCATGACGCAGGCGCTGATGGCGACGATCCCGTTCGACGCGAAGCAGCTCGGCCCCGCGGTGCTCGAGTTCTACGCCCGCTCGCTCGACCGCGCGCTCGCCGCGCGCGAGAAGCTGGACGCCGAGCGCATCTTCGACGTGCCCTACGCCGAATTCACCGCCGACCCAATCGCGTGCGCGGAGCGCCTCTACGCGCACTTCGCGCTGCCGCTGCCGCCGGCGGCGCGCGACGCACTGCGCGCGTTCGCCGCCGAGAACCCCGAAGGCAAGCACGGCAAGCACGACTACCAGCTCGCGGAGTACGGCCTCGACGAGGAGCGCGTGCGCGCGCGCTTTGCGAGCTACCTCATGAAGCTCGCCGGCCTGCACGAATGAGCGACGCGTTCGTGAAGCGCTACGGGCCGTGGAGCGTCGTGCTGGGCGCGGCGCAGGGGATCGGCCTCGCGTTCGCGGAAGAGCTCGCGCGGCGTGGCCTCTCTTTGCTGCTGATCGATGTTCGC
>DASTOI010000103.1:0-6732 GCA_035762585.1 Myxococcota bacterium | reverse complement strand
GGTGAAGTGGATGACGAGAAGAGCTTGATTCGGCGCCTCACGAGCGGCGAGCTGCGCTATCGCCGCATCTTCACGGACGACGAGAGCTACGCGTGCCACGCGACCGGCTGCGAGGTGAAGGGCACGCAGACGCTCGACGTCTCCGCCGGCGGGCGCGATCTGACGATTCGCAACGAGTTCCGCGCCACCTGGCTGCGCGCCGGCGACGCCTGTCAGCTCGTCGCCTACGAATCCTCGCCGCTCGCGGCGCCTAAGAGCTGAACGCGGCGTACGCCGCGCCGACGACGAGCTGAAGCGCCAGCACCGTGAGGACCGTCTTGTAGAGCCGCGTGAAGGTGCGCTCCGAGATGCGGTCGAGCAGCCGGCTCCCGACCCACGTGCCCGCAATCGCGCACGCGCTCGCGAGCGCGAGCAGCGGCAGGTGCTCGCGGAACGCGAAGCCGAAGCCCGCGTACAGGACGAGCTTCGCGACGTGGCCGAGCGCCTGGACGCCGGCCTGCGTGCCGATCACCGCTTGGCGCGGGAGGCCGAGGTTCAAGAAGAACGGCGCGACCAGCGGGCCGGTCGCGCCGATCGTCACGTTCAGGAAGCCCGCGACGACGCCGAGCGCGCTGAAGCGCACGGTCTCACTGGCGCCGGCGCGCGTGCCGAGCGCGAGCCA
Organism: Myxococcota bacterium; assembly: GCA_035762585.1. Taxonomy (GTDB): domain Bacteria; phylum Myxococcota_A; class UBA9160; order UBA9160; family UBA6930; genus VGRF01. Next base: position 6,071 of record DASTOI010000103.1, on the reverse strand, counting down.
CGCCGGCCGCCACGTGGCGACGAGCACGAACGCCCCGATCGCAGTCTCGAGCGCACGCTCGGGCAGCCGGCTCGCGACGAGCAGGCCGAGCGCGCCCATCGGCAGCAGCGGCAGCCCGTAACGCCATAACAGGTCGTAGCGTGCGTGCTCGCGCTGGATCACGGTACGCGAGAAGTTCGACGCGAGCTGGATCGCGCCGTGCAGCGGGATTGCCGCGAGCGGCGGCAGGAAGATCAGCATCACCGCGAGCAGCGTCATGCCGCCGGCCATGCCGACGATCGCGGACAGGATCGCCGTGAGGAACGCCGTGACGGAAAGGATCGCGAGCACGCCCTCGGAGAGTGCGGGCGTCTCCAACTCTCAGGCCGCTTCCGCCGGCAGCGCGCCGACGTAACGCACGTCGGGGCGAATCAACCTGCCGCGCTCGCGCTCCTCGTCGAAGTGCGCGAGCCAGCCGGCCACGCGCGCGATCGCGAACACCGGCGTGAACAGCTCGCGTGCGAAGCCGAGCGCGTCGAGCAGCACCGCGGTGTAGAACTCGACGTTGGTTTGGAGATTCCGTGTCGGGTAGCGCTCCGCGAGCACGCGCACCGCGACGCGCTCGACCGCGCGGGCGCGCGCGAGGTAGCGGCTCTCGCCGCCGCTCGCCTCGAGCCGCGCGACCGCGCGCTCGAGTACCGCCGCGCGCGGATCGCGCACGCGGTAGATGCGATGGCCGAGACCCATCAGGCGCTTGCCGGCTTCGAGCTCCGCGCGCAGCCACGCCTCCGCGTTCTCCGGCGCGCCGATCGCATCGAGCATGTCGAGCACCGGGCCGGGCGCGCCGCCATGCAGCGGCCCTTTCAGCGCGCCCAGCGCCGCGACCACTGCGGAAGTGGCGTCCGAGCCGGTGGACGCGACCACGCGCGCGGTGAAGGTCGACGCATTCATGCCGTGCTCCGCGACCGTAATCAGATACGCGTCGAGGCCGGCGACGCGCGCCGCGTCCGCCGGACTGCCGCTCGCGCAGCGCAGCAGATCCGCTGCGTGCGAGAGCGCGGGATCCGGCGCGATCGGCGTAGCCCCCCTGTGCAGGCGTGCCCACGCCGCCGCGAACACCGCGACCGCCGCGGTGAGCCGCACGCGCAGCGCGTGCGCGCTCTCGCCCGGCGCCGAGTGCAGGCTGCCGAGCGCGCCGCGCAGCGCCTCCATCCCGTCCGGGGCCGAGAGCGCCTCGCGCAGTACGCCGAGGCGCTCGAACGCCCGCACGCGCGCCTCGCCGAGCTCGCGCGCGAGTGGTTCGGCCGCCGCCGCGTCTGGCAGCGCGCCGGTCCAGAGCAGCTGCGCGACCTCCTCGAAGCTGCGCGTGCGCGCGAGCGCCTCGACGTCGTGCCCGCGCACGACCAGCCGTCCGCGCTCGCCGTCCACCAGCGAGAGCCGCGTCTCCGCGACCACCACGCCGTCGAGCCCCGCTCGGATCTCATGCGCGCTCGCCATCGCGGTCTCCTCGGCCGGGCGTCGGGCGCCACGCCGGCTCTTGTTTCGAGCCAGCATCGACCGGTACGATCAATCTGTAAATCTTGATCAATCAATCAATGTGGAGATCCCCGATGCCGCCGAGCCGTGCGAAACGGGACGAGCTCACCGCGAGCGAGGCCGCGAGTCAGCTCGGCGTGAAGCTGCCGACGCTCTACGCGTACGTGAGCCGCGGGCTGCTCCGCTCGCTCGCGGCGGACGGCGCCGGCCGCGCGCGCCGCTACTTGCGCAGCGACGTCGAGGGGCTGCGCGCGCGCCAGCGCGGTGCGGCGGCCGCGCGCGCGCTCGCGTGGGGCGAGCCCGTGCTCGATTCGAAGATCACCGCGATGACGCCGCGCGGGCCGGCCTATCGCGGGCACGCGGCGGTCGACCTCGCGCGCCGCGGCTTCACGTTCGAGGCGGCGTGCGAGCTGCTCTGGACCGGCACGTTGCCCGCGCCGCGCGTGCGCTGGGCCGTGCCCGACGATGGGCCCGACTTCCGCGCTGCAGCAAAGCTCTTGCCGGAGGACGCGAGCCGCACGAGCTGCGCGATCGTGCTGGTCGCGATGGCGGGCGCGAACGATCGCCATCGCTACGACCGGCGCAGCGAGGCCGTGCTGCCGCGCGCGCGTCGCCTCGCGCGGCTGCTCGCATGCGCGCTCGCGTTGCCGGATTCCCCGGAGCGCGCGGCCGAGGCGTGGCAGGAGGCGAGCATCGCGCGTGCGATTCTGCGCGCCGCCGGAGTGCGGCCGCGCGAGCGCGCGGTCGCCGCGCTCGATCGCTGGCTGCTGCTCTCCGCCGATCACGAGCTGAACGCATCGACCTTCGCGGCGCGCGTCGCCGCCTCCACCGGCGCCGATCTATACGCCGCCGCGCTCGCCGGGCTCGCTGCGTTCTCGGGGCCGCGCCACGGCGCGGCGTCGGATCGCGCCGAGGCGGTGGTCGCCGAGATCCGGCGTCCCGCAGATGCGGAGCGCATCGTGCGCGAGCGCGAGCGACGCGGTGAGCACGTGCCGGGCTTCGGTCACGAGTTCTATCGCGAGATCGCGGACCCGCGCGCGGTCGTTTTGATCGAGGAGGCGCGCGCGCTCGCGCCGCGCGCACGCGAAGTGCAATGCGTCGCGGCGCTCGTGCGTGCGATGGAGGAGGCGCAGCGCCCCAAGCCGAACGTCGACGTCGGCATCGTCGCGCTGCGCGCCGCGCTGGGGCTTCCGGTCGGCGCAGCGTCGGGCGTGTTCGCGGTCGGGCGCAGCGCGGGCTGGAGCGCGCACGTGCTCGAGCAGTACGCGAGCGGCCAGCTGCTGCGGCCGCGCGCGCGCTACCTCGGCGAGCCGCCGCCGGAAATATCCGACGGCGCAGGCGGCTCCGCGGTCTGAGGTTGTTAGTTTGCGCCGCGCAGCTGGGGGGCGCGGGTGGACGTCGAGATCCTCGTTCGCGGCATTCTGTGGTACGTCGTGTTCCTGTTCTCGACGACGACGCACGAAGCCGCGCATGCTTGGGCCGCGCAGCGGGGCGGCGACTCGACCGCGTATCTCGGCGGTCAGGTCTCACTCGATCCGTTGCCGCACATTCGTCGCGAGCCGTTCGGCATGGTCATCATGCCGATCCTCTCGTACCTGAGAAGCTTCGGCTGGATGATCGGCTGGGCGAGCACCCCCTACGACTTGGCGTGGGCGCTGCGCCACCCGTCCCGTGCCGCCTGGATGTCGCTCGCGGGCCCGGCCGCGAATCTGACGATCGCGATTCTGGCCGGCCTGGTGATCCGCGTGGGTATGAACGCCGGCTGGCTCGCGCCCTCGAGCGGCGGGTACTGGGAGTTCCATGCGCTCGTCACGGGCGACGGCGCGATGGGCGGCGTCGCGATGATCTTGTCGCTGCTCTTCTCGCTGAACGTCGTGCTCTTCTTCTTCAACCTGATCCCGATTCCGCCGCTCGACGGCAGCGGCGTCATCGGCCTACTGCTGCCGGAGGATTTGTCGCGCCGCTTGCAGATGGCGTTCATGCAGCCCGGAGTCGGAATCGCCGGAATGCTGATCGCGTTCTTCTTCGGATGGCGGCTGATCTCGCCAGCCGTGTGGTGGTCCGTCGGCCTGCTGTTCGCGTGAGCGCCTTCGGCGCTCAGGCCGTGCGCTCGCGGTAGCGGAGCTCGCCGCGCGCGGGCTCCGCGTGCGAGGCCGCGATCCGCGCATGCTCCGGCGAGAGCGCGCACGCGGGATCGGTGTTCGCAGCGTCGCCGGTCAGCGCGAACGCCTGACAGCGGCAGCCGCCGAAATCGCGCGCGCGTTCGGGGCACGAGCGGCACGGCTCGCGCATCCATCCCTCGCCGCGAAATGCGTTCATGCCCGGCGCGTCCGCCCAACAACTCGCGAGGCTCCGCTCTCTCACGTTCCAGAACTCGAGCGGGAGCTGCGCCGCGTTGTGGCATGGCAGCGCGCGCCCGTCCGGGGCGACGACGATGTGCCCGCGCGCCCAGCCGCCCATGCACGGCTTCGGGCGATCGCGGAAGTAATCCGGGAGCACGAACAGGATCTCGGGCTTCGCGCCGAGGCGCGCCTCCTCCGCGACGGCGCGCGCCGCGTCCTCGATTTGCGCGTGCGTCGGCAGCAGCGCCGCGCGGTTCGCGAGCGCCCAGCCGTGGTACTGCGCGTTGGCGAGCTCGAGCCGGTCGGCGCCGAGCGCGCGCGCGAGCGCGATGATCTCGCGCACGCGGCGGAGATTGCGCCGGTGGAGCACGACGTTCAGCGTCAGCGGCAGTGCGAGCCGCTTCGTCTCGCGCGCGAGCTCGCACTTGCGCGCGAAGCTCTCCGTGCCGGCGATCTCGTCCGAAGCCTTCGGCTCGGCGTCCTGCACCGAGATCTGCACGCTGCGCAGGCCGCGTTCCTTCAGCACGGCGAGCCCCGGCGCGGTGAGCGGCATCGCCGCCGTGACCAAATGCGTGTAGAGCCCGGCGCTCGTGGCGGCGGCGACGATCTGCGGGAGATCGCGCCGCGCGCTCGGCTCGCCGCCGGTGAGACCGACGTGCACGCAGCCGAGCGCAGCCGCTTCTCGGAACACGCGCGCCCAGTCCTCGGCCGAGAGCGCGTCGGGGAAATCGCGCAGATTCGTCGGGTTCGAGCAGTACGGGCAGCGCAGCGGGCAGCGGTAGGTGAGCTCCGCGACCAGGTTCAGCGGGCGCGGCGCGCGCGCGGCCGGCGCGCTCACGCGGGCGCCTCGATCACGCCCTGCTTCTGCATCTGCTCGAGGAAGTCGTAACAATCGCGCTCGACGCGCTCCGCGCCGGGATGACGTGCGCGCAGGAACGCGGCCACCTCCTCGACGCTGCGCGTGCCGTTGCACGCGGCGAGGATCTCGCGGCCGCTGCCGGTCAGCTTCACCGCGCGCTCGGGCAGCACGACGAGCGGCTCGCTCTCGCGGAGCTGCGCGGCGGGCGCGAGCCGCGGCTTGGCGCCGCCCCACTCGACCGCGTCGAGCAGCGCCCACAGGATCTCGCACTTCTTCGCGAGCGCGCCGACGCAGCGCTCGGCGTCGGCCGCCGTGCGCGCGTGCGTGAGCACGAACGCCATGCCCTCCGCGGCGTCGCGCGGCGCCTGCGTCGTGCGCGAGCGGAAGTATGCGAGGCCTTCTGGCGCGATCCAGCCATAATGCTTCTCGAACGCCGCCGCGCGCAGCCCGAGCAGCGTCCCGGCGCGCGATTCGGTGAGCGAAGCGGCGACGCTCGCGAGCAGATCGCTGTTCGTCACGAGCTCGACGTAGGCGTCGCACGCGCGCCGCACGCCGGGCAGCACGTTGCGCAGCGAAGCGACCTCGCGCCGATCGAGGCCCACGGCGTCGGCGAGTCTCAGCCACAGCTCGAGCCCGCCCTCGCGCTGGGCGTCGCCGTCGTGATCGGTGATGCGGCGAATCCAGCTGCGCCGGAACTCGCGGTCTTCGCTCTTCGCGAGGATCACGCCGTCCTTGATCGGGATGCGCGTCTGGTAGTAGTACCTGTTACGGACCCAGCGTCGCAGCTCGTCCGGCGTCAGCGCGCCCGCGTGCATGCGCACGTTGAACGGATGCTTGTCGTGGTAACGCTCGTCGAGCAGCGCGTGCAGGCGCCGCTCGAGTGCAGCGGGGTCGACGTGCGCGCTCGGTGCCGCGGCGCTCACAGCGCGATCTCCAGGCCGTCGCTCGCGATCTCGACGCCGGCCGCGCGCACGTGCGCCGCCTCCGGCGAGCTCGCGTCGAGGATCGGGTTCGTGTTGTTGATGTGCGTGTAGAGCGTGCGGCCGCGCATGCCCCGCAAGAGCGCGAGGCTGCCCTCCGCGCCCGAGATCGGGACGTGCCCCATCGCGACCGCGTCGGGCGCGCCGGGCCGCAGCGCCCGGAGCTCGTCGCTGCGGAAGAAGGTGCCGTCGACGAAGCGGCAGTCGGCGGCGGCGAGCTCGGCCAGGCTGCCCGAGTCGAGCGACCGCAGGCCGGGCGCGAACACCAGGCGCGAGCCGCTGCGGGTGTCCGTGAGGCGGATCCCCACGCAGCACTCGGAGTGCCGGATGGCGACGTCGCGGAGAAAGCCCGGCACCTTGCCGGGCAGCGGGAAG
>DASTOI010000102.1:0-4033 GCA_035762585.1 Myxococcota bacterium | reverse complement strand
GCATCCGCCGGCGAATCGCGCGCTGTCGGCGGCGTTCGACGAGTTCCACAACGATCCCGCGCTCTGGGTCGCGATCGTCACCGGCGCCGGCGAGCGCGCGTTCAGCGCCGGCAACGACCTCAAATACCAAGCGAGCGGCGGCGACATGAGCGGCCAGCCGAAGTCGGGCTTCGGCGGCCTGACTTCGCGCTTCGATCTCGTGAAGCCGGTGATCGCCGCGGTGAACGGCGTCGCGATGGGCGGCGGCTTCGAGATCGCGCTCGCGTGCGATCTGATCGTCGCCGCGGAGAACGCGGTGTTCGCGCTGCCGGAGCCGCGCGTCGGGCTCGCGGCGCTCGCGGGCGGCGTGCACCGGCTGCCGCGCCAGATCGGACTGAAGAACGCGATGGGGATGATGCTCACCGGCCGGCGCGTCTCGGCGCCGGAGGGCCAGCAGCTCGGCTTCGTGAACGAGGTGGTGCCAGTCGGGCAGGCGGTCGCCGGCGCGAAGCGCTGGGCCGCGCAGATCCTCGAGTGCGCGCCGCTCTCGGTGCGCGCGAGCAAGGAGGCGGCGATGCGCGGGCTCGGCCTCCAGCTCGAGGAGGCGATGGCGGTTCGTTACGACGGCATCGCCGCGATGGTGAAGAGCCAGGACTTCATCGAGGGGCCGCTCGCGTTCTCGCAGAAGCGGCCGCCGAAGTGGCAAGGAAAGTGAACGCCTCGCGGGGCGAGTGAAAGTACGTCCCCGATGCAAACTCAGGCGATCGCGCGCGACGCGCGCCAATAACAGAATGCGCCCAACAAGTAGGCGAACACGCCGCCGGCGAGCGCGTAGCGGATCGATTGCGCGCCGTATTCCAGCGAGAGGCGATCGGAGAGCTCGCCGATCAGCCACGGGCCGAGACCGAGCCCGACGCCGTTCAGGAAGAACAGCATGATCGCGGTGGTGAGCGCACGCATGTGGGCGGGCACGAGGTTCTGCGAGCCGGCATACGTGGGCGGCGGCCACATCCCGCCGACGGCGCCGAGCGGCGCGATCACGAGCAACGCGATCCACGGATTCGGGTAGAACAGGAACGCGAGCGTGAACGGCAGCGCGAGCAGCGCCGAGAGCGCGGCGACGCGCATCGGCCAGCGCGGGTTGCGCTTCCCGAGCCGATCGGCGAGCCAGCCGCCGAGCAGGCTCGACAGGATCCCGGTGAACAGGTTCACGAAGCCGACCGCGAAGCCGGCATCCTTCAACGAGAACTCGTGCACGCGCATCAGGAACGTCGGCTTCCAGACGCCGAAGCCGTAGCCGGCGAATGCCGAGAAGCTGATGCCTCCGACCATCCACCAGAACGCGGGTTTGCCCATCAGCACGCCGACCACGTCGAAGAAGCTGGTCTCCGGCGGCGCGGCGGTGCGCTGCGGCTCGCGCACCGTGAGGATGAAGAGCAGCGCGAGCGCGAGGCCGGGCGCGCCGAGCCACAGGAACGCCGCACGCCAGCCGAATTCGTGGCCGATCCAGCCGCCTAACACATTGCCGAGCAGCGTGCCGAGCGAGACGCCGGTCGCGAAGATGCCGAGCGCGGTCGCGCGCCGCTCCGGCGTGAAGTAGTCGGAGATCAGCGCGAACGAAGGCGGCGTGCCGCCCGATTCACCGAGCGCGACGCCGACGCGCGCGATGCGCAGCTGCGCGAACGACGTCGCGAAGCCGGTCAGCGCGGTCATCGCGCTCCAGATCGTGAGCCCGACCGCGATCACGCCGCGCCGCCCGAACACGTCGGCGATGCGCGCGACTGGAATGCCGGCGACGGTGTAGATCGCCGCGAACAGGAAGCCGCTCAGCCAGCCGAGCTGCCCGTCGCTCACGCCGAACTCGGCCTTGATCGGCACCATCAGCACCGAGAGCAGCTGGCGGTCGAGATAGTTGAACGCGTAGACGACCGTGAGCAGCGCGAGCACGTAGTTCGCGTAGCGGCGCGACGGAGTTATCAGGGTGCGCGCAGCGGCGCTCGGCTTCGGGCGGTCGTTCACGGGGCGCGCACGCTATCGCACGATCTCACGCGCCGCGCACGATCTCCGCGAGCTCGCGCAGATCCGCGACGACGTGATCGGGCCGCGCGCCGGCGTGTTTCGCGAGCGCCTCGTCCACCTTCGTCACGCGGCGCGTGACCCAGGCCGTGCGCATGCCGAGCGCGGCTGCGCCGGCGACGTCTGCGGCGAGGTTGTCGCCGACGTGCAGCGTCTCGTCGGGTGCTGTGCCGAGCGCGCCGAGCGTCGCGCGGAAAATCTCCGGGCGCGGCTTGCGGAAGCCGACCGCATCGCTGATCAGCACCGCGTCGAAGCTCCAGCGCAGGCCTGCCGCTTCGAGCACCGCGAACGCGGTCTGCGAGTGCGTGAAGTTCGAGCACACCGCGAGCTGCGCGTGGCGGCGCAGCGCGGCCAGCAGCTCGGGGTGGTGCGCGACGCGGCGCACTTGCCCGACCAGCATGCCCATGTGCAGCGCGGTGAGGCGCTCCGCGAGCGCGCCGTCGTCGCGCACGCCGAGCCGCGCGAGCACGAGGTCCATGCGCTCGCGCGTCGGCAGCTCGCGGCCGGCCTCGTAGCGCGGCGCGCGCACCTCTTGGTCGATCGCACGCTGCGCGTGCGCGAACTCGTCGAGCGAGACCGGCGCGTGGCGCGCGACTTCGGCGTGCAGCGCGCCCGCGGTCGACGGAAACGAGCGCCCGTTCAGCGTGACGAGCGGCAGCCCGTCCATGTCGAGATCGACCAGCGTGTCGAACAGATCGAAGACGACGGCGCGCAGCGGCACCCGCGCACGCTAGCCCGCGCCCACCGCCGCGACGACGAAAGTCACCACACCGGAAAGTCACCACTCCGGGGACGTTCATACTTCGCGGTGACCTTGGGGACAGTCTTCGGGCACGTGGCTGCGTGAAGAGCGGCACCTAAGTCACCGGCAAGTATGAACGTCCCCGGTTGGTGACTTGTTGGTGTGGCGCTCGCGGGCGAGGTGGCGGCGGTAGGTGGTGCGGGGGAGGCCGAGCGCGCGGGCGGCGGCGGAGACGTTGCCGCGCGTCGAGACGAGCGCCGCGGCGGCGCTCGCCGCGCCGGCGGCGGTAGCGCGCTCGGCGAGTAGCGCGTGCGCCTCGTTCGCGCCGAGGCGCGGCGGCGCGCCCAGCGCGAGCAGGCGCTCGAGCGCGTGCTCCAGCTCGCGCACGTTTCCCGGCCATGCGTGGCGCGCGAGCTGCGCGACGAAGCTCGCGTCGAACACGGGCGCCGCGCAGCCGAGCGTGCGAGCGGCGCGCGCGAGGCCGGCGGCGACGAGCGCGGCCAGATCGCCAGGGCGCTCGCGCAGCGGCGGCAGCGTGAGCGTCACGACCGCGAGGCGGTGGAACAGATCTGCGCGGAACGCGCCGCGCTCGACCGCGTCGCCGAGCGCAACGTTCGTCGCCGCCACGACGCGCGCTTCGAGCGCGAGCGATTCGCTGCCGCCGAGCCGCGCGAAGCGCCGCGCACCGAGCGCCCGTAACAAGCGCGGCTGCAGCGCGAGCGGCAGCTCGCCCACTTCGTCGAGCAGCAGTGTGCCGCGGCCCGCGCGCTCGAGCGCGCCCGCGCGGCGCGCGTCGGCGCCGGTGAACGCGCCGCGCTCGGCGCCGAACAGCTCGCTCTCCGCGAGCCCAGGCGCGAGCGCGCCGCAATCGAGAACCGCGAGCGGGTGCGGCCGGCGCGAGAGGCGATGCAGCTCTTCGGCCGCGAGCGTCTTGCCCGTACCCGTCTCGCCGAGCAGCAGCACAGGGGTCGGCAGCGGCGCGAGACGCGCGATGCGCGCGCGCAGTTCGCGCATCGCGCTCGACTCGCCCAGCAGATCGCTCGACACCGCGCTCCCACCCGCAGCGCACCCTAAGCGATCGCGCGAGCCGGTTCGGTGCCGCGTTGCGCGCGCCAGCGTCCGCTCGGCGCGGACCGGCGCGCTCCGTCAGGTTTTGCCGCGCAGCTGGCGGTTCAGGAACAGCAGCAGAACCGCGCCGCCGGTCGCGATCGCGAGGCTCGGGAGGTTGAAGCCCGA
>DASTOI010000101.1:0-2408 GCA_035762585.1 Myxococcota bacterium | reverse complement strand
GCGCGTCGGCCTCGGTGCCGAGCTCGATCTCGCGCAGCGAGACGGCGACGGCCGTTCCCGGCGCGGTTCCGTCGGCGTCGCTCGCGACCGCAGGCCCGGTCGCCGGCAGCGAGAGCTCTTCCGCCGTCACGCCGCACGTCCTCGCGAGCGCCGCGACCTCGGCCTCGTCCACCTCGCGCACCGAGATCACGTAGTCGTCCGCGGCGAGATCGGCGTCGACCGCGTAGAACGCGCCGTCGATCCGTAACAAGCCTTCCAGCCGCCCGCGCTCGGCCGAGACGCCGAGCTTCGCGAAGTCGCGCCCCGAGTTTCGGATCACGCGGCCGGTGTACGCGGTGAACGCCGGCCGCGCCGCCCCGGTGCGCAGGCCGCCGCGATCGATCTGCTCCGCGCCGTAGTCCTCGTCGAGAACCGCGCCTGGCGCGAACGCGATCTCGACGTTGCGCTGCTTGGTCGGGATCACGATCCGCAGCGAGCCCTCTTCGGCGAACGCGGTGCGCTCGTACTCGCCGAGCGGCGCCCAGCTCTCGAATGCGGGAATCGAGATGCGGGCGCCCGGCGCCTGCGCGTCGGCGGGCGCTGCGGACAGTCCGAATGCGATGACGCCCGCGATCGCGAATCCCGCGTTGAGGAGGCGGTGGCGCATGGGGACATCCCGCGTGCGAGGCGTCAGGCTTTTCGGAACGGCACCCCTTCGGAACTGTGTGGATTGTCGCGGCAGCGCGAGCGCAACTCAACTCGAATTCGGTTCACCTCCGGCGAATTCGCGAGTGAGTTGCGCGCGTGACGCGGCGCACGCCGCGAGTGGACCGGCGTGGGTCACTTATCCGTCTCGACGATGATCTTGTCGATCGCGGTCTCGAAGAAGTCGTTGCCCTTGTCGTCGACGATCACGAACGCGGGGAACTTCTCGACCTGGATCCGGAAGATCGCCTCCATGCCGAGCTCCGGAAACTCGATCACTTCGACTCTCTTGATGCAGTTCTGCGCGAGGATTGCCGCCGGACCGCCGATCGAGCCGAGATAGAACCCGCCGTGCTTCTTGCACGCCGCGGTGACCGCCTTGCTGCGGTTGCCCTTCGCGAGCGTCACGAAGCTGCCGCCGTGCTGCATGAACAGGTCGACGTAGGAATCCATGCGGCCGGCGGTGGTCGGCCCGAACGACCCGGACGCCATGCCCTGCGGCGTCTTCGCCGGGCCGGCGTAATAGATCATCTGGTCCTTCACGTACTGCGGGAGCCCGAGCCCCTGATCGATGCGCTCCTTCAGCTTCGCGTGCGCGATGTCGCGCGCGACGATCAGCGAGCCGGTCAGCGAGAGCCGCGTCCTCACCGGCAGGCGCGAGAGCGTCTGCCGGATCTCGCTCATCGGGCGATTCAGGTCGATCTCGACCACCTCGCCGCCGAGCTCCTGGTGCGTCGCGTCGGGCAGAAACTGGGCGGGGTTCGTCTCGAGCCGCTCGAGGAACACGCCGTCTCGCGTGATCTTCGCCTTCGCCTGGCGATCGGCGCTGCACGAGACGCCGATCCCGATCGGCAGCGAAGCGCCGTGGCGCGGCAGCCGAATCACGCGCACGTCGTGGCAGAAGTACTTCCCGCCGAACTGCGCGCCGATCCCGATGCGCTGCGAGAGCTTGTGGATCTGCTGCTCGAGGCCGAGGTCGCGGAATGCGCGGCCGTGCTCGTTGCCCGTCGTCGGCAGCGAATCGAGGGTGCGGCAGCTCGCGAGCTTCACCGTCTTCAGGTTGAGCTCGGCGCTCGTGCCGCCAATCACGATCGCGAGGTGGTAGGGCGGGCAGGCGGCGGTCCCTAATGAGTGGAGCTTGTCCTGGAAGAACTTCAGGATCGCCTCGGGCCCGAGCACCGCGCGCGTCTCCTGGTACAGGAACGATTTGTTCGCCGAGCCGCCGCCCTTCGTGATGAACAAGAACTCGTACTCGTCGCCCGGCTTCGCGTAGAGCTCGATCTGCGCGGGCAGGTTGCTGCCCGTGTTCTTCTCCTCGTACATCGAGAGCGGCGCCATCTGCGAGTAACGCAGGTTCGTGCCGGTGTAGGTGTCGTGGATGCCGTGCGCGAGCGCGGCCTCGTCGTCGGCGCGGGTGAAGACGTCCTCGCCCTTCTTCCCGATCACGATCGCGGTGCCGGTGTCCTGGCAGCTCGGCAGCACCATGCCGGCGGAGACGTTCGCGTTCTTCAGCATCTCGAGCGCGACGAAGCGGTCGTTCGCCGACGCCTCCGCGTCCTCGAGGATCGCGCGCAGCTGCCTCAGGTGGCCGGTGCGGAACAGGTGCGAGACGTCGCGGACCGCCGCCGCGGCGAGCCGGCGCAGCGCGTCCGGATCGACGACGAGCAGCTCGCGTCCGCCGAGTTGTTGGGTCGACACGCCATCGCGTCCGAGCGGGCGGTACT
>DASTOI010000100.1:0-8044 GCA_035762585.1 Myxococcota bacterium | reverse complement strand
ACGACCTCGCCGCTGAATGTGCCGCGCGCACCGACCGGCAGCTCGCCGATCTTGCGCTGCTCGCGACGATCGTCGTAACGCGTCGGCAGGTGGAACAGCAGGTCGCCGACGGTGCGCAGGCCGCGCTGCGCGAGCTGCTGCGCGCGCTTGGGGCCGACATTGGGAAGTGTCGCGACCGCGCGCGCGATCGCGCGGTCGGCGTAGCCTGCGTCGCGCAGCGGCGCGAGATCCCTCAGGGAGTCCGCGATCGCGGCGCGCCGCGTCTCCGGGTCCGGCAGCGGCTCCACGAAGCGCGCACGCACGCCGTGGAGAAGGCGCCGCGCCTCGGGCGGAATTGCGAGCTCCGCCGCGCGCGCTGCAGCGCCCGTGACGGCCTCCTCGAGGTTGTGCAGCCGCTCGACGGCGAAATCGCCCTTCGCCGCGAATTCCAGCGGTGCGGCGACCGCCTTCAGCGCTTCTGCGAAGGGCGTGGATTGCATGAGCGTCCGTGGTGGGGACCGTCGTCCGAACTTGACCGATGCAGATGCTGCTGACAACTTCGTCTGCATGCGTACGACCCTCAACATCGACGAGAAGCTGATCGACGAGGCGCAGCGCGCGACGGGCGTACGCGAGAAGACGGCAGTCATCGAGCTCGGCCTGCGCAAGCTCGTCGAGGAGGCAGCGCGCCTCCGGCTCGCAGCGCTGGCGGGACGGATTCCGCATGCGAGAGCGCCGCGCCGACGCCGAGCCGCGCGGAGCCGCGGTTGATTCTCGTCGACACGTCGGTCTGGATCGAGTTCTTCCGTCGCGGGTCGGCCGCATCGCGCCTCGCCGAGCTCCTCGCCGAGGGGGGAGTGCTCACGCACGACTTCGTGGTCGGGGAGATCGCACTCGGCTCTCTCGGTCGCCGCCGCGCGGAGGTTCTCCGTGATCTCCAGCTGATTCCGCGGCTGCCCGTCCTGCCGGAACGGGAGGTTTTGCACCTGGTCGAGACGCGCGGTCTGTCTGGCGCCGGCATCGGCTGGGTGGATGCGCACTTGCTCGCGAGCGCTGCGGCGGCGGCGCGGAGTCTATGGACGCTCGACCGGCGCCTGGGCCGCGCGGCCGCGCGACTGGCGATCGCCGTCTGACGGAGCTCGGCTAGGACCGACTCCGGATGCGCGATCAACGCGCGCCGAGGGTCCAACGCACGCAGAGGCCACTGTTCGACTCCGCTCGGCTCCGAAGACTCCGACCCGCGAGGGAACCCTCGCGGGTCCTCACTGCGCGCTTCGCTTGCTACCGCCGCGCGTGCACTTCCTGCAGCGCGCGCACGCCGATCGTGCCCTTGCGCAGCGCGCGGATCGCGCCGGCGGCGGCGCGCAGGCCGGCAAGCGTCGTGAAGTAGGGGACCCCGCGGTTCAGCGCGGCGCGGCGGATCGAGAACGAGTCGCGCACCGCGCTCGGCTCGGACTCCACGGTGTTGAAGACGAGGTGCACGTCGCCGCGCTCGATGCGATCGACGACGTTCGGCGTGCCTTCGCCCACCTTCGGGACCACCTCGACCGCGAGCCCGATCGCCGCGAGCACGCGCGCGGTGCCGTCGGTCGCGAGCACGCGGAAGCCGGCGTCGACGAACTCCTGCACCGCCTCGCCGACGCGCGCGCGGTCGCTCTTGCGCACCGAGACGAGCAGCGTGCCGCTCGTCGGGATCGGGTTGTTCGCCTCGATCTGCGCCTTCGCGTACGCGCGCCCGAAGTCGGAGTCGATCCCCATCACCTCGCCGGTGCTCTTCATCTCCGGACCTAACACCGTGTCGACGCCCGGGAACTTCACGAACGGGAAGACCGCCTCCTTCACCGAGAAGTGACGCGGCCAGATCTCGCGCACCAAATCGAGCTCGGCGAGCGTCTTGCCGCTCATCACGAGCGCCGCGAGCTTCGCGAGCGGGCGCCCGATCGCCTTCGCGACGAACGGCACGGTGCGTGAGGCGCGCGGGTTCACCTCGAGCACGTAGACGTCGCTGCCCTTCACCGCGTACTGCACGTTCATCAAGCCGATCACGCCGAGCTCGCGCGCAAGGCGCTTGGTCGAATCGACGATCTCGTCGACCACGGTCTTCGAGAGCGACCACGGCGGGATCGAGCACGCGCTGTCGCCGGAGTGGACGCCGGCCTCCTCGATGTGCTCCATCACGCCGCCGATCACGACGCGCTGGCCGTCGCTGATCGCGTCGACGTCGACCTCGGTCGCGTCGTTCAGGAAGCGGTCGACGAGCACCGGGTGCTCGGGCGACGCCTTCACCGCGTACTGCATGTAGCGCGCGAGGCTCTCGGTATCGTGCACGATCTCCATCGCGCGGCCGCCTAACACGTAGCTCGGGCGCACGAGCACCGGGTAGCCGATGCGCTCCGCAACGGCGCGCGCCTCCTCGAAGCTGCGCGCCATGCCCGAAGGCGGGCGCTTCAGCTCGAGCTGGTCGAGCACGCGGTCGAAGCGCTCGCGGTCCTCGGCGCGGTCGATCGCGTCGGGCGGCGTGCCGAGGATCGGCACGCCCGCCTTTTCGAGCGCAACCGCGAGCTTCAGCGGCGTCTGCCCGCCGAACTGCACGATCACGCCGAGCGGCTGCTCCTTGTCGACGATCGCGAGCACGTCCTCGAGCGTGAGCGGCTCGAAGTAGAGGCGGTCGCTCGTGTCGTAATCGGTCGAGACGGTCTCCGGATTGCAGTTCACCATGATCGTCTCGAAGCCGGCGTCCGAGAGCGCGAACGCCGCGTGCACGCAGCAATAATCGAACTCGATGCCCTGCCCGATCCGGTTCGGCCCGCCGCCGAGAATCATGATCTTCTTCGCCTGCGTTGGATTCGCCTCGCACTCGTCCTCGTAGGTCGAATAGAGATAGGGCGTGTGCGCCTCGAACTCGGCACCGCAGGTGTCGACGCGCTTGTAGACCGGCACGACGCCGGATTCCTTCCGCAGCGCGCGCACGTCGGCCTCGCGCATGCCCCAGAGCGCGCCGAGCCGCGCGTCCGAGAAGCCCATCTGCTTCGCGGGCCGCAGCCATTCGACCCGCTCCGCCGGCGCGGCCGCTTGCAGCGCGCGCTCGGTCTCGACGATTTCCTTCAAGTTCTCGAGGAACCACGGATCGATCTTCGAGCGCGCGTGAAGCTCGTCGACCGAGACGCCGCGGCGGAACGCCTCCGCGATCGCCCACGGCCGCCCCGGCCGCGGCTTGTCGATCATCGCCCAGAGCGCTCTCTCGCCGGCTTCGCCCGGCGGGAGCGCCGGCGGCTCGAGGCCGGCGTGGCCGATCTCGAGGCTGCGGAGCGCCTTCTGGAAGCTCTCCTTGAACGTGCGGCCGATCGCCATCGCCTCGCCGACCGACTTCATCTGCGTCGTCAGCAAGTTGTCCGCGCTCGGGAACTTCTCGAACGTGAAGCGCGGGATCTTCGTGACGACATAATCGATCGTCGGCTCGAAGCTCGCGGGCGTCTCGCGCGTGATGTCGTTGCGCAGCTCGTCGAGCGTGTATCCGACCGCGAGCTTCGCGGCGATCTTCGCGATCGGGAAACCGGTCGCCTTCGACGCGAGCGCCGACGAGCGCGACACGCGCGGATTCATCTCGATCACGACGATCGCGCCGTTCTCCGGGTTCACGCCGAACTGGATGTTCGAGCCGCCGGTGTCGACGCCGATCTCGCGGATGATCGCGATCGCGGCGTCGCGCATCACCTGATACTCGCGATCGGTGAGCGTCTGCGCGGGCGCCACCGTGATCGAGTCGCCGGTGTGCACGCCCATCGGGTCGAAGTTCTCGATCGAGCAGATGATCACGACGTTGTCGGCCGTATCGCGCATCACCTCGAGCTCGAACTCTTTCCAGCCGAGCACGCTCTGCTCGACGAGGCACTGCGTGACGGGCGACTGGGCGAGCGCCCACGCGACCAGCGCGTCGAACTCCTCCGCGTCGTACGCCACACCGCCGCCGGTGCCCCCCAACGTGAAGCTGGGCCGGATGATCGCGGGCAGGCCGGTGCGCTTCACGATCTCGCGCGCTTCTTCGAGCGTCGTCGCGACGCCGGACTCGGGCAGCGCGAGCCCGATCTTCTTCATCGCAGCGCGGAACTGCTCGCGGTCCTCCGCCTTGTGGATCGCCGCGAGGCTCGCACCGATCAGGCGCACGCCGTGCTTCTCGAGCACCCCCGCCTTCGCGAGCGCGACGGCGAGATTCAGCGCGGTCTGCCCGCCGATCGTCGGCAAGAGCGCGTCGGGCTTCTCGGCGGCGATGATCTTCTCGATCGACTCGACCGTCATCGGCTCGATGTAGGTGCGATCCGCCGTCTCCGGGTCGGTCATGATGGTCGCCGGGTTCGAGTTCACGAGCACGACGCGGTAGCCCTCTTCCTTCAGGGCTTTGCAGGCTTGGGTGCCCGAGTAGTCGAACTCGCAGGCCTGGCCGATCACGATCGGCCCCGAGCCGATCAAGAGAATCGTCTTCAGATCGTCGCGGCGCGGCACCCTAATTCCCCTTGGCGATCTGCACGCCGCTGACTCGCTCGCCGCGTTTCGTGCGCAGCGTCATTTCGCGGAAGCGCGCGAAGAAGTAGTCGACGTCGTGCGGGCCGGGCGACGCCTCCGGGTGGTACTGCACGCTGAAGATCGGACGGCGTTGGTGCGCGAGTCCTTCCACCGTGTCGTCGTTCAGGTTGATGTGCGTGATCTCGACCGGCTCGCCGGCGCGGCGCAGCGAGTCCGCGTCGACCGCGTAGCCGTGGTTCTCCGCGCAGATCGCGACTCTGCCGGTCGCGAGGTCCTTGCCCGGCTGGTTCCCACCGTGATGGCCGAACTTCAGCTTCTTCGTCTCGCCGCCGAGCGCGAGGCCGAGGATCTGGTGGCCGAGGCAGATGCCGAAGATCGGGTAGTCGTCGGCGAGCGAGCGCACCTGTTCCCTAATGCCTTGCACCGCCGCGGGATCGCCCGGGCCGTTCGACAGGAACACCGCGTCGGGCTTCAGCGCGCGCACCTCGCTCGCAGTCGTGCGCGACGGCACGACGGTCACGTCGAAGCCTTGGTCGACGAGGCGGCGCAGGATGTTGCGCTTCACGCCGAAGTCGTACGCGACCACTCTCAGCTCCGGCGTCGGGCGCGCCGCGCGCGGGAGCTGACCCTCGACGCCGCGCCAGCCGCGCTCGCTCCAGTGATAGGGCGCGTTGCAGCTCACCTCGAACGCGAGGTCGGTCGCCTCGAGCCCCGGCGCCGTGCGCGCACGCTCGACCAGCTCCTCGGTGCGCTGATGCTCGGGATCCGTGCTGAGCGCGCCGTTCTGGAAGCCGCCGTCGCGGATGCGGCGCACGAGCGCGCGCGTGTCGATGCCGCTGAGCGCCGGCACGCCGAAGCGCGCGAGGAATTCGGGCAGCGTCTCCTGCGCGCGAAAGTTGCTCGGCCGCGCGAACATCTCCTTCACGACGAAGCCGCGCAGGAACGGGCGCACCGATTCCTGATCCTGCTCGTTCGCACCGACGTTGCCGATCTGCGTGTACGTCATCGCGACGATCTGCCCGGCGTAGGACGGGTCGGTCAGGATCTCCTGATAACCCGTCATCGAGGTGTTGAAGCACACCTCGCCGGTCGCGATCGCGCGCGCGCCCCACGCGCGGCCGCGGTAGACGGTGCCGTCGGCGAGCGCGAGCGCGGCGGGCGCGAGCACAACTGCGGGCTTGCTCACGGCAGCAGCACTCCTTTGTCGGCGTGATAAACGAGGCGGCCGTTCACGATCGTCTGCAGCGCGCGGCCGTGCATCGACTGGCCCGCCCACGGCGAGTTACGGCTCTTCGAGAAGCCCTTCGCCGGGTCGTAGACCCAGCGCCTCTCGGGATCGATCACGACCACATCGGCCGGCGCGCCGCGCTCGAGCCGCCCCTGCGCGAGGCCGAGCACGCGCGCGGGCTTCCAGCTGAGCGCCGCGATCAGCTGCAGAGGCGTCACCTGGCCGGCGCGCACGAGCGCGAGCACGACCGGCAGCGCGGTCTCGAAGCCGAGAATCCCGGGCGGCGCCGCGGTGAACTCGACGTCTTTCTCGTGCACCGCGTGCGGCGCGTGATCGGTTGCGATCGCATCGAGCGTGCCGTCGGCGAGCCCCTGCACGCAGGCCGCGACGTCGGCCGCGCTGCGCAGCGGCGGCGCCATCTTCGCGTTCGTGCTGAAGCCGAGCGTCGCCTCGTCGGTCAGCGTCAGGTGGTGCGGCGTGACCTCCGCCGTGACGTGGACGCCGCGGTTCTTCGCTTCGCGGATCAGCGCGACCGCGCCGGCGGTCGAGACGTGCGCGACGTGCAGGTGCGCGCGCGTCAGCTCGGCGAGCTGGATGTCGCGCGCGACGTGTACCGTCTCGGCGGCGGCGGGATTCCCGGGCAGGCCGAGCTTCGTCGACACCGACCCTTCGTTGACGACCCCGTCGCCGACCAAGCAGCGATCCTCGGCGTGCACCATCACCGGCTTGCCGGTGAGCTTCGAGTACTCGAGCACGCGGCGCTGCATGCCGCTGTCCATGATGGTCTTGCCGTCGTCGCTGAACGCGACCGCGCCCGACTTCGCGAGCGCGACCATCTCGGTCATCACCTCGCCCGCGAGGCCCTTCGTCGCCGCGGCCACCGGATAGACGCGCACCGGGCAGTCCTGGCGCGCGCGGTCGAGGATGTAGTCCGTGACCGACGGGTCGTCGTTCACCGGGTTCGTGTTCGCCATGCACGCGATCGACGTGAAGCCGCCCGCCGCCGCGCTGCGCCCGCCCGACGCGATGTCTTCCTTGTATTCCTGGCCCGGCTCGCGCAGATGGGTGTGCAGATCGACGAAGCCGGGCGTCACCCAACAACCGCTCGCGTCGACGAGCTCTGCGTCCGGCGCACTGAGCTCGGGCCCGATCGCCTCGACGACGCCGTTCGCCAACAACACATCGGCGATCTCGTCGCGGCCGCTCGCGGGGTCGAGCACGCGGCCGCCGCGGATCAGGATCTTGCGCATCGAGGACCTCTCGGAAGCTTCGGGATGGGGTATTGCGCGCGCCGGCTCACGCCGCGGGCTTGCGGCGGCCGGCGAGCAGGTAGAGCACCGCCATGCGCAGCGCGACGCCGTTGCGCACCTGATCGAGGATCACGCTCGGGCGCCGGTCGGCGAGATCGTGCGAGAGCTCGACGCCGCGGTTCACCGGGCCCGGGTGCATCACGATCGCGTCGTCCTTCGCGAAGCGCAGCTTCTGGCGATCGAGCCCGAACGTCGAGCTGTACTCGCGGATGGTCGGGAACGCGGCGCCGGCCAGGCGCTCGGTCTGGATGCGCAGCGCCATCACGACGTCCGCGCCGTCGAGCGCCTCGCGCAGCGAGGTGAACGCCTTCACGCCGAGCGATTCCACGCTCGGCGGCAGCATCGTCGGCGGGCCCGCGACGCGCACTTCAGCGCCCATCTTTCGGAACCCGTAGATGTTCGAGCGCGCGACGCGCGAGTGCGCGATGTCGCCGATGATCGTCACCGTGAGGCCGTCGAGGCGCCCCTTCTCCTCGAGCACCGTCATCATGTCGAGCAGCGCCTGCGTCGGATGCTCGTGCGCGCCGTCGCCTGCGTTGATCACCGGTGCATCGAGCTCGTCCGCGATCCGCTTCGGCACGCCGGCCACCTTGTGCCGAATCACGACCGCATCGGGATCCATCGCGTCGAGCGTCTTCGCGGTGTCGAGGATGCTCTCGCTCTTCGTGAGGCTCGACGACGAGGGGGAGAAGTTCACGACGTCGGCGCTGAGCCGCTTGCCGGCGATCTCGAAGCTCGTGCGCGTGCGCGTGGACGGCTCGAAGAACAGGTTGATGATCGTGCGGCCGCGCAGCGTCGGGACCTTCTTCACGTCGCGTTCGCCGACTTCCTTCATCTTGAGCGCGGTGTCGAGCACGAGCTCGATGTCGTCGCGCGAGAGCTCCTCGATGCCGAGCAAGCCACGCCCCATCATCGCGTCGCTCCTTCCGGGCTCTTGGGTTTCGCCGCCGCCTGCGCGCTCCGTAACAACACGACCTCGAGCGCGTCATCGGGCCCGCGCATCGCG
>DASTOI010000099.1:0-4209 GCA_035762585.1 Myxococcota bacterium | reverse complement strand
GCGTTCCGGCAGGTGACGGCGCCGAGCAGCAGGGCGAGCGAGCACGAGATCGCGAGCGGTCGAGCCACGGGAGGACCTCCGCTCGCGATCTTATGCGTCGTTCGCGGAGGAGCCCGAGGCGCTCGAGCACTTTCCCTGATGCAGCGGGCTCGAGCCGTGGTCGCGAAGGAGCGCGAAACGAGGTAACCCGCGTCCGAGACCGGAGAAGCCGCATGCCCACGATCTTCGCGACGCCGAAGGAGCTGCTCGGCGCCGTCGGCCGAAAGCTCGGCGCGAGCGAGTGGCTCGCGATCGAGCAGCCGCGCATCGACGAGTTCGCGCGCGCGACCGGCGATCATCAATGGATCCACGTCGATCCGGAGCGCGCGAAGGGCGGCCCGTTCGGCGCGACGATCGCGCACGGCTACCTGACGCTCTCGCTCGTCAACCAATTCCTGCCGCAGCTGCTCGAGGTGCGCGGCACGTCGATGGGCGTGAATTACGGCTGCGAGCGGGTCCGCTTCCCGGCGCCGGTGCGCGTCGGCTCGCGCGTGCGCGGCGTCGGCGAGGTGATCGCGGCCGAGGAAGTGAAGGGCGGCGCCGTGCAAGTGACGGTCCGCGTCAGCGTCGAGATCGAAGGCAGCGAGCGGCCGGCCTGCGTCGTCGACACGATCAGCCGGTTCACTCCCGAATGAGCTTCGCTCGCCTTCGGCTCGCTGCGCGCGGCCTACGCGCTTCGCGCGTTGGGCCGCTTGCGGTCACGACGACCGTCGGAGGCGGATCCGTCGCGGAGGTTCCGTCTCGGGTGAGCGAATTGCACGAAAGGACGGGCTCTAGATCATGAAGTTCTGGCAAGCAGTCTCCTTCGCGGAGCCCGAGCAGCTGATGGGCATCGCGCAGGCGGCCGAGGAAGCGGGCTTTCACGGCTTGTTATTGGCGGACCACTTGTTCTTTCCGTCCGAGCTGAAGTCGAAGTACCCGTACTCCGAGGACGGCACGCCGATGTTCGACGGTCGAACGCCGTTCCCCGATCCGTGGACGACGATCGCCGCGATGGCGGCCGTCACGAAGCGGCTCGAGTTCGCGACGTTCGTGTTCATCCTGCCGCTGCGCGAGCCGATCCAGCTCGCGAAGACGCTCGGCACGCTCGCGCTGCTGAGCGGCGGGCGCGTCGCGCTCGGCGCCGGCGCCGGCTGGATCCGCGAGGAGTTCGACGCGCTCGGCATCGATTTCCACACGCGCGGGCGGCGCATGGACGAGATGGTCGTCGCGATGCGCAAGCTGTGGAGCGGCGAGGTGGTCGAGCATCACGGGCGCTTCTTCGATTTTCCGCCGGTGCAGATGAGCCCGGCGCCGCCGCGTAGCGTGCCGATCTGGTTCGGCGGGCTCTCCGACGTCGCGATGAAGCGCGCGACTGCGCTCGGCGACGGCTGGCTCGGCGTCGGCAACACGCCCGAGGAGGCCGAAAAGATCCTCGCCAAGCTGGCGGCGCTGCGGCGGGCGGCCGGCCGTGAGCGCGATCCGTTCGAGACGATCGTGCCGCTGACGACGCCGCTCGAGGCGCCGGCGCTGCGGCGTCTCGAGGCGTGCGGGATGACCGGCGCGAACTCGTTCCCGTTCAGCTTCACGCTCGGCCCGCGCTCGACGCTCGCGCAGAAGCGCGAGCAGATGCTGCGCTTCGGCGAGACGGTGATCGCGCCCACGAATCGGTAGGGAGACTCTGCGGGGTAGGCCCTTCGGGGCGGCCTCGCGGCGCCGCAACTCACGCGGATCCCGCGAGTTTCAGCTCGGGCGCGCCGCGTCCGAGTGTTAGGCGTGCGATCGCGTCGGGGGATTTCGCGGCGCGCGTTCGGCCGATAGGTTGCAGCGAGCGGGGGGAAGTTGTCGCGGGTCACTGCCAGCACGGAGGCTCGAGCCGAGCCTGCACCGCATCTCGCGCTCGCGCCCGAGCCGGAGCGCGCCCCGACCGTCGGCTTCCTGTTCAACCACGACCACGTGCATCAGATCGCGCACAGCGCGCCGATCGCATTCGAGCTCTCGCGGCTCGCGCCGGATCTCTCGGTGACGCTGCTCGCCTCGACCGAAGAGCAGCACCGCGTGCTCGAGGCGATGCGCGCGCTCTTCAGCGGCGAGCGCTGCAGCCTGCGCACGCTCGCGCCCGAGGGCGCGCTCGCGGGCCTCGTGCCGCCCGGCGACTTCCTGGGCTTGCGCCGCGTGTTGGTGCTGCGCTCGAACGCCGAGCTGCTGCGCGGCTTCGACGCGCTCGTCGTTCCCGAGAAGACGAGCCTCCTGTTGCGCAACCGTGCCGGCGCCGGCCCGAAGCTGATCCATACGCGGCACGGCGCCGGCGACCGCGCCATCGGCTTCGACGCGAAGAGCGCCGCGTTCGATCTCGTGCTGCTCGCCGGCGAGAAGATCCGCCGCCGCCTGGCGGCCGAGGGCGCGCTCGCGCGGCGCCACGCGATCGTCGGCTACCCGAAGTTCGACGGCGTCGACATCACGCGGCCGCCGCGGCCGCTGTTCGCCAACGGCAAACCGACGGTGCTCTACAACCCTCACTGCTCGCCGCGGCACTCGTCGTGGTACCGGATGGGGCGCGCGATCCTCGACTACTTCTTCGCGCAGTCGCGCTTCAACCTGGTGTTCGCGCCGCACGTGATGATGTACCGGCGGCGGCTCCAGATCAGCCTCGAGGACCTGTCGCTCGCCTACGCGCGCGCGATCCCTGAGAAGTTTCGCGCGTGCGATCACATGCGCATCGACCTCGGAAGTCCGGCCTGCACCGACATGACGTACACGCTCGCCGCCGACGTCTATCTCGGCGACGTCAGCAGCCAAGTCTGCGAATTCCTCGCGCGCCCACGGCCGTGCCTGTTCGCGAACGCGCACCGGGTGCGCTGGCAGGGCAATCCATCCTACGAAGCATGGAAACTCGGGCCGGTGTTCGAGCGGGCCAGCGAGCTGCCGGAGAAGCTCGACGAGGCGCTGCGCGATCACGCGCGCGTGCGTGCCGCACAGGAAGCCTACGTGCGCGACACGTTCGACCTGACGCTCATTCCTTCCTCGCGCCGCGCCGCGGAGGCGATCCAGCGGTTCTTGCACGAAGAGGTTGCCCGCGCGAAGAGCTGACGCGGCGCGGCGGCGGCCGCGCTTCGATCTCTCAGGCCTCGGCGCCGAGCAGAAGCTCCAGGTAACGCCCCGCGCTGTCCTCGCTCGCGACGCTGGCCGCTCGAGCCGCGGCTCGCTCCGGCGTGTCGCGCTCGTCGAGCGTCGCGGCGAGCGCGCGCGCGAGCTGCGCGTCGTCGCCTACGGGCACGAGCCGGCCGTGCGCGCCGTAGCCCAGCGCTTCGGCGGAGCCGCTCGGGCAGTCGGTCGCGACCACCGGGCAGCCGCACGCGAGCGCTTCGCGCAGCACGTTCGCGAGGCCCTCGTAGCGCGAGGAGAGCGCGAATACGCGCGCGCGCGCCATGTACGAGAACGGGTTCGCGACATGGCCGGCGAGGCGCACGTCGCGCGCGACCCGCAGCCGGCGCGCGAGCCACATCAGCTCGAGCTTGCGCGGGCCGCCGCCGAGGATCACGAGCCGCGCGGGCCGCTCTGCGCGCAGCCGCGCGAACGCGCGCAGCAGCGTCGCGAAGTCCTTCGCGGCGACGAGCCGGCCGGCGCTCACGATCACCGGCGGCGCGCCCGGCGTCGTGAGCCACGGCTCGGGCGGCGCTTCGCGCGCGGCTTCACGGATGCGTGCGACGTCGAGCGGATTGTGGATCACCGCGATGCGCCCGCGCGGAATCCCTGCCGCGCGCGCGAGCTCGGCCGCGACACCCTGCGAGACCGCGACGATCCCCGCCGCGCGCGGGTACCACTCGCGCACGAGCGGCAGCACGCGCGAGCGATGCAGCTGCCGCCGCTCCGTCAGCTGCGCGGTCAGCGTATTCGCCTCGCGCGCGACGATGCGCACCGGACTCTGCGCGAGCTGCGCCGCGAACAGCGCGGTGAGCGTAGACAGCGTCGGCGTCGCGAGCAGCGCGTCGGGCCGCTCCTCGTCGAGGTAACGCGCGAGCGGCGCCAAGCTGTAGAGCGAGCGCGGCCGCCGCCCTAACAGCCACGCCGGCGCGAGCGTCCACGCGCTGCGCGGCAGCTCGAACAGCCTCCGAATCGCGAACGGCCACCGCTCCGCGAGCTCGCGAACCCGCACCTGTGCCGGCACGTCGCGCAGCATTCCGCCGGCCG
>DASTOI010000098.1:0-4025 GCA_035762585.1 Myxococcota bacterium | reverse complement strand
CTGGAGTCAGGAAGCGGACGGCTACGCGTTCTTCACGCACAACACCTTCCACATCACCGATGCGTTCAGCGTGACCGGCGGCGTCCGGTACTCGCACGAGAAGAAGAAGGCGGTCGGCGTTCTCAACACCGGACCGTTTGCGGTGATCAACGGCTCGATTCAGCCCGGCTTCGCGGTTGGCTCGCCGGTCCCGGTGGGCACCAACGATGCGTTCACCGGCGGGCTGCTGCCGGGCAGCGAGGGCTGGTGCGAAGAGCTCACGGCGGCCGGTCTCGGCGCGGTGCGCACCGCGTTGCGCGGCTTCTGCGACAACGCGTCGTGGAGGGACAAGGCGACCGAGAACGAGGTCACCGGCCAGGTGAGCTTCGCGTACGCGATCACTGAGGACGTCAACGTCTACACGACGTACGCGCGCGGCTACAAGGCGGGTGGCTTCAACCTCGACCAGGAGTCCGTCGACATCATCACGGACTCGGCGACCGGCAACATCGTGGCGGGCCCGGCGTCTGCGACCGGCATCGTCGACGCCGCGCACTTCAAGCCGGAGTTCGCGAACTCCTACGAGGTCGGCATCAAGGGTGTCTATCTCGACGGACGCGCGCGCATCAACGTCGCGGGATTCTGGACCGACTTCGACAACTTCCAGCTCAACACCTTCAACGGCCTCGGCTTCATCATCACGAACGTCGACGAGGTCCGATCGCGCGGCTTCGAGCTCGAAGCGCTGCTCGCGCCCGCGGACGGCGTGACCGTGAACTTCGGCGTCACCTACGCGGACACGCGATACGGGAAGGGCATCGATTTGTGCTTCCCGCTCCAGTTCCCGGATGGCGCGAACAACAACTGCGATCCAGTCGCAGACGTCGGTGCCGGCGCATCGGAGTTCGCGGATGGCGGAGTGTTCCAGGACTTCTTCGCCGACCACGCCCGCATCACCAACGCGCCGGCGTGGGCCGGCAACCTCTCGATCTACGGCGAGCGCCAGCTCGTCAGCAGCGAGTGGACCGGCTACGGGTCGGTGGGCGTTCGGTACACCGGGCGCCACAACACGGGCTCGAATCTCCACCCGCTGAAGTTCGAGCGCCATCACTACTACGTGAACGCGAGTGTGGGCGTCCGCTCGCCGGAGGGCCGCTGGGACGCGTCGCTGTGGAGTCAGAACCTGAACAACGAGTACGAGAACACGATCGTGTTCGACTCGGTCTTCCAGGGCGGGAACCAGGGCACGTTCTTCAACGTGCCGCGCACCTACGGCGTCACGCTGAAGTACAACTTCCAGTAGGCGCCGCGACGCGAAATCCGGCGGCGCGTCTCGGGGCGACCCGGGGCGCGCCGTCGCGTTTTTCGAGCGCGGCGGACTCACTTCGGAACGCAGGCTCCGGCTGCGAGCTCGCATGCAAGTCAGCCCTTACCACATCTCGCTCGTCGTCCCGGTCTACAACGAGTCGGCCGGGATTCGCGCATTCCATGAGCGCGCGGTGAAGGCGCTCGCGGCGCTGCCGGGCGCGAGCTTCGAGATCGTCTACGTCGACGACGGCAGCGGCGACGATTCGTTCGCGCAGCTCGCGCGCTTCGCGGCGGACGACGCACGCGTCTCCGTCGTGAAGCTGTCGCGCAACTTCGGCCACCAGATCGCGATCACCGCGGGGCTCGACCGCGCGCGAGGCGATTGCGTCGTCGTGATCGACGCCGATCTCCAGGACCCGCCCGAGGTGATCGCGCGCATGGTCGATAAGTGGCGCGACGGCTTCGACGTCGTCTACGGCGTGCGCACGAAGCGCCGCGGCGACGGCGTGCTGAAGCGGCTCACCGCGTCGCTGTTCTACCGGCTGCTCGATCGCATCACGGGCATCAACATCCTCGTCGACGTCGGCGACTTCCGGCTGATGAGCCGGCGCGCGGCCGACGAGCTGAACCGTCTGCGGGAGAAGGACCGCTTCGTGCGCGGGCTCGTCAGCTGGATCGGCTTCGCGCAGACCGGCGTCGCGTACGAGCGCGAGCCGCGCCACGCCGGCGAGACGAAGTACCCGCTCGGCAAGATGCTGAAGTTCGCGCTCGACGGGATCACGTCGTTCTCGAGCGCGCCGCTGAAGCTCGCGACCTGGCTCGGCTACGCGACCTCGCTGCTCGCGTTCCTCTACCTCGCCTCCGTGTTCGTGCAGCGCTTCCTCGGCATGACGGTGCCCGGCTGGGCGACGATCATGGTCGCGCTGCTCTTCCTCGGCGGCGTGCAGCTGATCTGCCTCGGCATCATCGGCGAGTACCTCGGGCGCGTGTTCCACGAGATCAAGCCGCGCCCGATCTACGTCGTGGACACGGTGGTCGGCGGCGCGGAGCCGAATGCGCCGCCGGTCCGGCCGCCGTCGCCCTAACTAATCGCTCGTCTGCGCGGGAACGACGTCGCTCGGCGCGCGCGCCGGCGGGGAGAGAGCCGCGCGCAGCTCGCTCGCGATCTCCGGCTGCGCGGTCGCGACGTCCGCGAGCTCCTGCGGATCCGCGGCGAGATCGAACAGCTGCTCGCTCCCCGCAGTCCACCGATCGGCGCCATCCCAGCCGGGCTCGGTCGCGATCCATTTGAACGCATCGGTGCGCACCGAGGTCGCGGGCGGCAACGCGTCGTGCGCAGCGGGACGGAAGAACGAGAGCGCCCGCCCGGGCGACGCGACGCTCTGTCCCTGCGCGAGCGGGAGCAGGCTGACGCCGTCGCTGCGCGCGAGCGGCGGCAGCCCGAGCCACGCGAGCAGCGTCGGCGCGACGTCGACGAGCCGCACCTGCGCCGTCACCTCGCGCGCGACGGCGGACGCCGCGTCGGGCGGCGCGATCACGAGCGGCACGCGCAGCGTCTCGTCGTGGAGATTGCGGCGCCAATGATGACCGTGCTCGCCCATCGGCTCGCCGTGATCCGCGGTGACGACGACGAGCAGGCGCCCGCCCGGCGCCGCGTTCCTCGCGGTCTCGACCAGGCGCCCGAGCTCGCGATCGACGTACGCGATCTCCGCGTCGTAGAGCGCGCGCATCGCGTCCATCTCGCGCGGATTGGTCGCGATCGCGCGGCGCTCTGCGGCATCGAGCGAGTCCCACTCGCCGCTCACGCCCGCTGCGCTCTCGGTCACGAGCTCGCGCGGCGGGCGATAGGGCAGGTGCGGATCGAAGAGATGCACCCACGCGAACACCGGCGCGCCGCCGTGCGCGTCGAGCCAGCGCGCCGCGCGATCGACGGTCGCCGCCGCGGGGCGATACGGCGGCCACGTCGGCGCGCCTTCGAGCCACGGCCGCAGCGCGCGAATTGCGACACACCTCCAGACCGCGGGCGGCCATTCGCGGTGCTCGCGGAGATCTTGATCCGCGTACTGGAAGCGGCTGGGCAGCGCGGTCGCGGCGTCCTGCGTCGCACGGGCGCTCGGGAATGCCGCCGTCACGTACCCGGCCGCTGCGAAGCGCTCGGCGAGCGTCGAAACGCCCGGATCGAGTCGCTCGCCGCTCGCGATGAAGCCGTCCGTGCGCGGGAGCCGGCCGCTGAGAATCGACGCGTGCGACGGGCCGGTCTGCCCGGAGTGCGCGATCGCGTTGCGAAACAGCACGCCCTGGTTTGCGAGCGCGTCGAGGTTCGGCGTGCGCGCGGCGGCGTAGCCGTACGCGCCGACGCGATCGGCGCGCAGCGCGTCGATCGTGACGAGCAGAACGCTCGGTGCGCCGGCGGCCGGCTCGACGGCGGGCGCGAGCCGCCGAACGTAGAGGGAGCCCTGCCAGACGAGACCGAGCGCTGCCCCGCCGAGCAGCAGCGCGGAGCCGCGCACGCGCGGCATCCAGGTGAGCAGCGCACCGCCGGCCGCGGCGACGGCGGCGCCGAGCGCCCAGCGCGGTCCGTACGCGGGCAGGCGCGCGGCGAGCGCGCACAGCGCGGCGATCGCGACGAGCGCAGCGCTGCATGCGAGCCGCGCGCGCGGCAGCGAGGGGAAGTTGGCGAACAGGGCGGCGCCCATCCGCAGCGCGAGCACGCCGAGCGCGAGCGCGGCGGCGAGCTG
>DASTOI010000097.1:0-7946 GCA_035762585.1 Myxococcota bacterium | reverse complement strand
AAGGCCCGCAGCGGAACGGAGCCCCCTCCCGCCCCGAGCGGCGCCACGAAACGAAGCTCTCCGGCGCCGAGTCTTCGACGGCGCCGATCTGAGATGGCGCGATCTCACATCGCCCGCGGCGCCACGCGCGTCTTCGTCACTGCGTCCATCGGAAACTCCGCCGGCCCCTGCTTCGCGAGCTCGAAGAACTCCGGACCGAACGGGTTCTGCCCGAGGATCGGCATCGAGCCGCGGCGAATCGTCCAGTCCTTTGGAGCCAGCTCCGCCGCACGCTGGAAGTGCCGTTCGGCCGCCGCGCGGCGCCCGGCGCGATGCAGATGCCAGGCGAGCGCCCACTCGGCGCGCGCGAGCTGCGAAGCAGCATTCGGCAGCTGCTGGTGCTGGCGCACGTCGTCGGGCGCAAGCGTGCCCTTCCCCTCGCGCACCCACGCACGGATCAGCTCGAGGTACGGCCCGGACGCCTTGCCGTGGAACTTCGTGAACGTGTCGGTGCCGAACTGGTTGTCCTGCGGGCGCACGATGGCGCCGCGCTCGTCGATCCAGATCAGCGTCGGAACGTTCACGATGTGGAAGCGCTCGGCGATCACGTGCTCGGTGTCGAGCAGGCTCGGATGGGTCGGCTTCGCCTTCTCGACGAACGGGCGCGGATCGTCGGCGTTGCGATCGAGCGCGACGGTGATCGGCACGAAGCCGAGCGCGCCGAGCTCTTCGTACAGCGCCTGCCACACGGGCAGGTCCTCGCGGCAGCCTCACCAGCTCGCGTAGGCGATCAGCAGGACTTTCTTGCCGCGGTATGCCGACAGCGTGTGCAGGCGCCCTGAGAAGTCGGGCAGCGTGAAGTCGGGCGCCTCGAGGCCGCGCAGCGACGCGAGCCGATCCTCGAGCGCGGTGCCGAGCGCGGCGGCGCGCTCCGCGACGTCGAGCGCGAGCGGCCGGCCGGTGAGGCGCGCGAGCTCGCTGAGATCGATCGCGTCTCCCGATACGAGCGCGGCGCGATCGCGCACCGGGAAGCAGAGCTCGCCGCGGCACAGCCCTTCGGGCTTCAGCTCGTAGCCGAGCGCGCGGCGGAGCGATGGGGCGTCGATCTGCGCGCGGCCGCCCGAGACGTCTCCGGCCACCTCGTGCGCGCGCCCATCCTCGATCAGCGTGAACGTCTCCGGCATCGAGCTCGCCTCCCCGCGATCGGCGCAGCGTACGGCGACCGGTGGCGGCGCGTCAGTTCCGAGCGCACGAAGGCTCGGCGACGGGTCTCGGCGTCGGTTCGACGGCGAGAAGCCGCGGGCAATGACCCTCTCCGGGCCATCCCGTGGGCCAGTTGCCGCACTGCTGCGCGTTCCCCGACCCCTTGCGCGGCGGCCGCGCGAAAGTGAAAATCAATTTCAACGAATCGGTCCGGGGGTCACGTGCTGGTTTGCCACTGCGCAGGCGTGAGAGATACGCGGGTGCTCGACGCAATCGAGCGCGGCTCGGCGAGCTGCGAAGCGATCGCGGCCGCGTGCGGCGCCGGCGCGCGCTGCGGGGGCTGCCGACCGCTGCTCGAGCTGCTGCTCGATCAGCGCGAGCGCCGCGCGCGGATTTCGCAGCGCGATCTCACGGCGGACGCCGCATCGGCCTGATCTCCGCTCGCCACCGTCGCCTTTCTCACGCGATCGCACCGCGAGCGCTGCATTTCTCCCTCCGCGCTGCCTAGGATGCGGAGGGAGGTGGCCCTCGATGCCGCGCGGCGATTCCGAGGTCTTGGAGGCGCTCAACGAGATCCTCACGGCGGAGCTCACCGCCATCAATCAGTACTTCGTGCACGCGAAGATGTGCGCGAACTGGGGATATGAGCGGCTCGCGAAGAAGAAGCGCGAGGAATCGATCGGCGAGATGAAGGACGCCGATCGGCTGATCGAGCGGATCCTCTATCTGCAAGGAACGCCGAACCTGCAGCGCCTGTTCCCGGTGCGCGTCGGCGAGAACCCGATCGAGCAGCACGAGCTCGATCTCGCGCTCGAGCTCGCCGCGGTGGAGCGATACAACCGCGCGATCGCGCTCGCGCTCTCGAAGGGCGACAGCGGCACGCGCGAGCTGCTCGAGCACCACCTGGTGGACGAGGAGAAGAGCGTCGATTGGCTCGAATCGCAGCTGCACGTCGTGCGAGAGATCGGGCGCGAGCGCTACCTGGCGGAGCAGCTCGACGAGTAGCCGAGCCGCGCCCGCGCCGATGAAGCGCTCGTTACCGTTGCGCGCTTCTCGCTCGGAGTCGCCGTGCATCAGCCGCGTCTGCTCTCGTTCGCGTCCATCGCTGCGTCGCTGCTGCTCGGCTGCGCGGCGCTCCCGCCGCCTCCCGCCGCGCTCGCGCTCGCGCCGATCTCGCCGGATGAGCGCGCACAGCAGACGCGCCTCTACGAGACCGACGATCGCGCCGCGCTGCTCGGCGCGTGCATCGCGGTGCTGCGGCGGCACGGCTTCGCCGCAGAGGACCAAGACGCCGAGCTCGGCGTGATCGTCGCGGCGAAGGACGCGACCGACGGCCGCGAGCGCACGCGGCTGCGCGCGTCGATCGCGGCAGCGCCGGCGGGCGAGTTCGGGCTCGAGACGTCGCTGCGCCTCACGCTGCAGCGCCTCGCGTGGAACGCGCGCGGCCGCGAGACGAAGCGCGAGGCCGTGCGCGAGGCGAGCGAGTACGCGGGCTTCTTCGACGAGGTCGCGCGCGAGCTCGGCGCTCCGGGCGCGGGGCCCGAATGAACGCAGCGCCGTTCGTCGCGGGCTGCGCGCTCGCGCTCGCGCTCGGTGGCGCCGCGCGCGCGGACAGCGCCGCCGCCGGATCGCCGCCGGCCGCCGAGACCACGCCCGCTTCGCTCGCGGTCGCCCGCGATTTCCCCGCGCCCGATCTGCTCCACGCACAGCGCGTCGCGATCGCGACGCTGCAAGATCTCGGCTTCGCGCTCGAGTCTGCCGACGCGGAGCGCGGCGTGCTGATCGCGTCGCTGCTCGACACGCATCCGTTGCGTCTCGCCGTCTCGATCACCGCGAAGGACGACACGACGATCAGCGCGTCCGTGACGACCGACTGGGCGGGCGCGTCGCTCGCGAGCCCCGAGCCGGTCGCCGCGTTCTTCAGCGCCTACGAAGCCGCGCTGAACCCGCCGCCCGAGCTCGACTAGGAGACCGACTCAGGATCCCCGATCACCGCACGCCGAGGGTCCAACGCACACACGGAAGCCACTGTCCGACTTCGCTCGGCTCCGAAGACTCCGCCTCGCTGCGCGCTTCGCTTGCTAGCAAGCGCCGCGAAGCGGCGCGCGCAGCGAGGCCGAGCCGCCAGCGGCGGACGGCTGCTGCGGGCGCCATCCTTCGCTCTTCGCCCGAAGGAGCCCTCGCATGACCCGCCCCACCCGTAACAAGCAATGGGTTCTCGCCAAGCGCCCGCACGGCATGATCAGCGAAGCGAACTGGAAGCTGCAGGAGGCGCCCGTGCCGCCGCTCGCAGAAGGCGAAGCGCTCGTACAGACGCTCTACCTCTCGTGCGACCCGACGATGCGCGGCTGGATGGAGGATCGCCCGAGCTACCTGCCGCCGGTGGGGATCGGCGAGGTGATGCGCGCCGGATCGATCGGCCGCGTGATCGAGTCGCGTTCGCCGCTCGTCGCGGTGGGCGATCACGTCGAGGGCATGGCGGGCTGGCAGCAGTACTCGGTGATCAAGCCCGGCACGCCGTTCGGCGGCACCAAGGTGCCGAAGGAGATCGACCCTCCGCTGCTGATGGGCGTGCTCGGCATCACCGGCCTGACCGCGTACTTCGGGCTGCTCGATCTCGGGCAGCCGAAGGCGGGCGAGACGGTGGTCGTCTCGGGCGCTGCGGGGGCGACCGGTTCGATCGCGGGCCAGATCGCGCGCATCCAGGGCTGCAAAGTGATCGGGATCGCCGGCGGCCCTGACAAGTGCGCGTGGCTGACCAAGGAGGCGCGCTTCGACGCGGCGATCGACTACAAGCGCGGCGACGTCGGCGCTCAGCTGCGCCAGCTCGCGCCGCAGGGCGTCGACGTCTACTTCGACAACGTCGGGGGCGAGATTCTCGACGCGGTGCTCGAGCAGATCCGCATGAAGGCGCGCGTCGTGCTCTGCGGCGGGATCTCCGCATACAACGAGGTGACGCCGCCGCCCGGCCCGCGCAACCTGATGAATCTCGTGATCCAGCGCGCGCGCATGGAAGGCTTCATCGTGATCGACTACGCGGCGAGGTTCGGGGAGGCGCGCGCGAAGCTGAAGAGCTGGCTCGATGCCGGTGAGCTGGTTCACCAGGAAGACGTGGTGACCGGAATCGAGAACGCGCCGGCGGCGCTGCTGCGGCTGTTCTCAGGGAAGAACTTGGGAAAGCAGCTCGTGAAGGTGGCGTGACGGCGGCGGCGCTCAGCGCGCGAGCCGACCGGGCAGCTTCATGCGGAACACGATCTCGTCGGGGCGCGTGCGCTCGCTCGTCCAGCGCCGCGCCGAGCCCTGCCGCTCGTTGATGCGATTCATGAAGCCCTCGGTCGAGAGCCGCAGCGGCTCGGAGAACAGCGCCGCGTTCGAATAGACGATCTCGAGCTGCGCGCCGTCCTCCGCGAAGCGCACCGAGGTCTGCAGGAAGCTGTAGAGCGTGCCGGTCACGGTCGTGATCAGCTTCGACTGCCGCAGCAGCGCCTCGCGCGTCTGCGCCTTGTCCGTGCGCTGCGCGTAGTCGAGCTGCTGATAGATCCCGGCCTCGAACATCCGGTCAGCGGATTGCGCGCCCGAGCGCCGCGCGTACTCGGGATCCCTCCCGGCGAGCTCCCACTCGAAGTCGACCAGCTCGCCGAACGCGGCCATCGGATACCAGAGACCGAGCTCGACCTTGCGCTCGAACAGCGCGTACGCCGCGCCGCTGAGGCGAGCCGCGAGCTGCTCCTCGGTCACGCGCCCATTCTTCTTGGAGGAGCGCAGCGACGCGACCACCCCCATCACGACGCTGCCCTTCGCGGACGGCTCCATGGCGTGATCCTCCGCGCGAGTCATCGGAGGATCGGGGCGCGGCATGAAGCGCGGGCGCGAACCGCACGTCAGCCTCCCGGCTCCGGAACCGACAGCGCCCGGCAGATCCGCCGGGCGAGCAGGTTCGAGATCTCGCGGTGCCGCGGTTCGGCCTCGATCCAGCCCGTTCGCGGATCGCACCCGAGCGAATGCGACGCGCCCTCGCGCTTCAAATAACAACCGTGACGCCGTTTTCGCATGGCAGGCGCCTACCCCGCCACCTCGAACGCGCCGTCCTTCACGCGCACCGTCTTGCCGCAGAACTCTTCGCGCGTCATCGCGCGGGCGACGTCGCGGTCGACGGTGTTGGCCCAGGCGCGCTTGCCCTCCGGCGTGAGCACGGCGGCGTGGCCGAGCGCGGGCTCGTCGCTCGAGAAGTCGACCGTGTAGCCCTCGATCACGGCCTCGCCGGCGTACTCCATGAGCACCTCGCGGCGCGGCGTCGCGTCGACGAGCGCCTGCACGTCCTCGTGCCGGAACGGGCGCGCGGGCGGCTCGGTCGAGTAGACGACCATCGCGTGCTTGGTCAGGAAGCCGCCGTTCGCGGTGCACAGCCCGATCTTCCCGCGATCGGCGCGCAGCACCTCCGCCATGCGCGCGACGCCGTGCATCACGTAGTTGTTGAGCGGCCCGCCGCCGAACGTGAGGCCGCCCGTCACCGTGAGCGGCCTCGTCTCGTCGAGGCCGATCTCTCGCGCGGCCACCTGCACCGCGACTGGGAAGCACGAGTAGACGTCGACGTGCGCGAGGTCCGCGACGGACACGCCGGCCAGCTCGAGCGCGCGCCGCCCGGCGAAGCGGATCGCGGGCGACGAGCACAGGTTGTCCCGCTCCGAGACGTAGTAGAAGTCGTGCGCGTCGGTGCCCGCCCACGGGAACACCCACTTCTCGCGCGCGATGCCGAGCCGCTGCGCCGTCTCCACGCTGGTCAGAATCAGCGCTGCGCCTTGGTCGACGTTGTTATTGCTGTTCATCAGCTTCGGATACGGGAAGCTCACCATTCGGTTATCAGGGCCCGGCGTGCGAATCTCTTCCGCCGTCTTCGCGTCGCGGATCCACGCGTGCGGATTCCTTGCCGCGACCGCGCTGAAGCCGGCCCAGAGCCGCGACACGCGCTCGATGTGCTGCGGCAGCGTCTCGCCGCGCGCCTTGCGCAGCGCGTTCTCGAACACCGGATACATCTGCACCGGCTGCTTCACGCCGGCCTTGCGCTCGGCTTCGTGCGACATCGGCACGTCGGCGCCGAGCTGCAAGTCGGGTGTCCCGGGCGCCTCGCTCCACGCGAGCTTCACGCCCTGCTTCTTCGCGCGCGCCTGCGTGTAGCCGCACTCGGCGCCGGTGAGCACCGCGATGTCGACGCCGCCCGCCTGGATCTCGAGCGCGGTGCGGTTCAGCGCGGTCTGCACGAAGTTGCCCCCGTACGGCGTGATCGCGGACTTCGCGGCCGCGGCGCCGACGCGCTGCGCGACGGCGCGCGCCGGATCCGCGTACGGCCACACGCCGCGAATCACGCGCACCGCGTCCGCGCGCGCGAGCAGCGCGCGCGAGCCCGCATCCTCGGCCGCGAGCTGCGTCGCCTGCACCATCAGCTCGAGCGGCTCCTTCGCTCGCAGCGGATCGCGCTCGCGCTGCTCGACTTGCGCGATGCCCACTAGCACGGGAGTTCGGGGAGGTAGCTGTGTCACGGCGTCTCACTTCTCAGGTTCGCGTCGCGGCGAGCGGCAACGCGCGGCGACCGCGAGACGGCCACCGTAGCGCGATGCGAACGCGAACCTCTCGGCGCGCTCGCCGGTGATATAAGGGCCGCGGGGGTACGCGGAGGATTTCGTGCGACGCCGCCGGGCCGCCGAGCTCTCGCTCGTCGCGACGTGCGCCGCGGCGCTCGCGTTCGGCGCCTGCGCGCGGATCCCGATGCGACCGCGCGGTGACTGGCTGCGCGCGGACACGCCCCATTTCGAGATCGCGAGCGGCCTCTCGGCGCGACGCACGCGCGAGCTCGGCGCTCGCCTTGAGCGCTTCCAGGCGGTGGCTCTCGCGTTTTATGAGCTGCCCGAGCCGCGGGTCGCCGTGCCCACGCGCGTGCTGCTGCTTCCGCGGGCGCGCAACTTCGCCGCGCTGCGACCGCGGCGCGAATTCTCCGGCTTCTTCCAACCCGCCGCGCACGCGAACTTCCTCGCGATCGACGCGAGCGCGGACGAAGCCGGCGTCCAGATCGCGCAGCACGAGCTCGTGCATCTGCTGCAGATCAGCGCGGAGCGCGCGCCCGCGCCCGCGTGGGTGCGCGAGGGCCTCGCGGATCTGCTCGCGACCGCGCGCTTCGCCGGCGGCGAGGCCGAGATCGGACGCCCGCCCGAAGGCCATCTCGCGCTCGCGCGGGCGGCGCCGCTTCCGTTCGCGGCGGTGCTCGGCGCGCAGGACGTGCTGCGCTGGGAGCGACGCGAGCTCGCCGCGTTCTACGCGCAATCTTGGGCGCTCGCGCACTACCTCCACCTCGGCAAAGGCGCGCCGCCGCCGGGCGCGCTGCGCCGCTACCTCGCGCAGCTCGAAGCGGGGCGCAGCGCCGAAGACGCGTGCCGCGCCGCATTCGAGCGCGCGCCCGAGCAGCTGGAGCGCGACGTGCTCGCGCATCTCGAACGCCGGACGCTGCCCCGCATGCGCGTGCCGGCGCCGGCGCCGCTCGAGCCGCGCCGGATTCCGCTGCGCGCACTCGCGGATGCGGACCGCGACGCGCTGCTCGGCGACGTCGCGCTCGCGCTCGGCGAGCGGCGCTTGCGCCGCGCCGACCGCTGGCTGCGCGCCGCGCTCGCCACCGATGCCGAGCACGCATTCGCGCGCGCTTCGCTCGCGTGGCTGCTCGCGGAGCGCGGCGAGCCCACGGCGAGCGCGGAGCTCGAGCGCGCGGCGGCTGCGAG
>DASTOI010000096.1:0-11259 GCA_035762585.1 Myxococcota bacterium | reverse complement strand
TTCGCGCAGAGCGAGCCCCGCCGCGAGTGTGAGCGCAAGGAGCGTCGTCGCGGTCGTCGAAGATCCCCGCTACCGCGAGCACGCCGGGCCGGCCGGGCACCCGGAACGGCCGGATCGATTGCTCGCGGTGGGCGAGGCGCTCGCAGCACGGCGCGAAGCGCTCGCCGCGGTCGAAGCGCGCGCGGCGCAGGACGACGAGCTGCTCCGGATCCACACCGCGCCGCATCTCGCGCGCATTGCGGAAGCGGCCGCGCACGCGCCGAGTCGACTCGATCCGGACACGTTCGCGTCCGCGGCGAGCGACCGTGTCGCGCGTCTCGCCGCCGGCGGCGCGATCGATCTCGTGCGCGCCGTCGCGAGCGGGCGCGCGCGCGCCGGCCTCGCAGCGGTGCGCCCTCCCGGTCACCACGCGGAGAACGCGCGCGCGATGGGCTTCTGTCTCTATAACAACATCGCGATCGCCGCGCGTGCGGCGCAGGCCGAGCTCGGCGTGGGCAAGATCCTGATCGTCGATTGGGACGTGCACCACGGCAACGGAACGCAGCACAGCTTCGAGGACGATCCGTCCGTGCTCTACTTCTCGACGCACCAGTTCCCGCACTACCCGGGCACCGGCGCTTGGCATGAGATCGGCCGCGGGCGCGGCGAGGGCGCGACCGTGAACGTCCCGATGCCGGCGGGCTGCGGCGACGGCGAATACCTCGCGGTGTTCGCGCGCGTGCTCGCACCGATCGCGCGCGCGTTCGCGCCCGAGCTGATCCTCGTCTCGGCGGGCTTCGACGCGCACCGCGACGATCCGCTCGCGGGCATGGAGCTCCGCGCGGCCGGTTATCAGGGAATGGCCGCGCAGGTGCGCGCGCTCGCAGACGAGCTGTGCAGCGGGCGCATCGCGTGCGTGCTCGAAGGCGGCTACGCCGCGAGCGGCCTGCGCGAGGGCGTCGGTGCGCTGATCGATGCGCTCAGCGCGGCGGACGCGGCGCTCCCGCCCGCACCTCAGCTCGAGCCCGGCAGCTTGCCCGCGCGCCTCGTCGACCGCGCTGCCGCCATCCACCGCGGGCGCTTCCGCGAAGTGGGAGCGGCCTGAGCGCCTGGCCCGATCCGCGCTGAACCGGCTCCGCGCGCCCTCGCTGCTTCCCCGCCGGGTGCCCCAACTAATAGATCGCGCTCAGACCGGCGCGCCTACCGCTTGTGCAGTGAAAAATTCTCGCGCGCGCTCAGAAAATTCTTGATCAGCGCGGCGTCGCGATGTAGAAAGCGGGAGTCGGTGGGGTTCAGTGGGGATCTGTGGTGATCCAGGCTGAATCGGACCCAGGGAACCGTCGGAAACGTCGAGATGGCCCGCGGTCGCTTCACCTACACGCTGGACGCAAAGGGACGGCTCGCGATCCCGCAGGCGATGAGAATGGAGCTACTGGCCCAGAGCGATCGACCCCCGGTGCTCACCAACTTGGTG
The DNA here is from genome assembly GCA_035762585.1 of Myxococcota bacterium. Taxonomy (GTDB): domain Bacteria; phylum Myxococcota_A; class UBA9160; order UBA9160; family UBA6930; genus VGRF01. The sequence continues at coordinate 9,806 of DASTOI010000096.1, read as the reverse complement.
GGCGCGTCGGCGATCGGGGTCTACTCCGCGCAGCGCTGGGACGCGATCGAGCAGCGCCTCGAGGGCATGTCGCAGGTGCAGCCCGAGGTGCAGCAGGTGAGCCGCCTGCTCCTCTCCGGCGCGCAGGAGTGTCCGTTCGACGCGCAGGGCCGCGTGCTCGTACCGGCTCACCTGCGCGAGTACGCCGAGCTCGAGCGCGACGTCGTGATCGCGGGCGTCGGCTCGCGCATCGAGATTTGGAACAAAGCGCGCTTCGAGCGCGAGCTGGCGACCGCGAAGGATCGCGGCACCGAGCTCGCCCGGATCGCGGCGGATTTGGGTCTGTGAAGACATCGAGCGATGGGGGGATCGAAGGACGTTCCTTCGATCGAGAGAGGGACGGGGTGTCTCCGGAGCAATCGTGCGAAGCGCGGGAAGAGAATGGGGGCTCGACCCGCGCCGCCGCACGGTTCTCCGGAGCACCCCTGCCCTGATCGCGCGCCCCTGATCCAGCGATCGATTCGCTTCGCGGACGGTCTCGTGGACTCTGCGGCGGCTGCGGATGCGGCCACCGCGATCGGGCGGTTGGGGGACCGCTCGGTTCGTGCCATCAGCGCCGCCGAAGGCGGCCGGAACGGGCATCGAGCGTGACGCCGGCCCGGAAGCACCGTGTACCACCAACCCGTACTGCTCGAAGAAACGCTGCACTGGCTCGGCGCCCGTCCCGGACGCCTCGTCGTCGATGGAACGCTCGGCGACGGCGGGCATGCCGAGGCGATCCTCGAGCGCACGGCGCCCGGCGGGCGGCTGGTCGGCCTCGATCGCGACGCGGACGCGCTGCGCATCGCCGGCGAGCGGCTCGCGCGCTTCGGCGCGCGCGTCTCGCTCGCGCACGCGTCGTTTCGCGATCTGGCCGCGGTGCTCGCGGACGCCGGCGCGCCGTGCGTCGACGGCGTGCTCCTCGACCTCGGCGTCTCGTCGCGCCAGCTCGACGAGCCCGAGCGCGGCTTCCGCTTCGGCGCGGCGACTTCTCAGGCGACGCCGCTCGACATGCGCATGGACCCCTCGCGCGGCGAGAGCGCGAGCGAGCTGCTCGCACGCGCCTCGGAGGACGAGCTCGCGCGCTGGTTCCGCGAGTACGGCGAGCTGCCCGGCGCGGGCCGACTCGCGCGCGAGATCGTGCGGCGCCGTGCCGAGCAGCCGCTGCGCACGAGCGCGGACCTGCTGGACGCGATCCGCGCCGCGCGCATCGGCGGCGGCCGCAAGCACAACCCCGCGACGCTCGCGTTCCAAGCGCTGCGCATCGCGGTGAACGACGAGCTCGGCGCGCTCGAGACGGGACTCGGCGCCGCGATCGACGCGCTTCGCCCCGGCGGCCGGCTGTGCGTGATCGCCTACCACTCGCTCGAGGACCGCATCGCGAAGCAGCGCTTCGCGCGCGAGGAGCGGCCCTGCGTCTGCCCGCCCTCGGCGCCGGTCTGCACGTGCGGGCGCAAGCCGCGGCTCGCGCGCGCGACGCGCAAGGCGGTGCGCCCGAGCGAGCTCGAAGTCCGTAACAACCCCCGCGCGCGCTCGGCCCGCCTGCGCGCCGCGGAAAAGCTGCCGGAGGCTGCATGAGCGCGACGACCCAAGAAGACTGGCTGCGCCGGGATCTGGCGGCTCCGCGCGCGCGCGCGCGCGGGCTGCCGCTGCTGCCGATCACGTGCGGCGTGTTCGCCGCCTACGTCGGGCTGGTCGCGCTGCGCGGCGAGATCCAGCGCCTCGCCTACGACCTCGGCGCCGCCGTCCAGCTGGAGACGCAGCTGCTCGAGCGCGAGCGCGCCGCGGCCGTCGAGGTGCGCCGGCTGCGCGATCCGCAGCGGCTGCGCGAGATCGCCGCGCAGCAGGGCTTCGTCGTTCCCGAGCGCGTGATCGAGCTCGCGACACAGCAAGCGGAGCGCGCGACGAGCCCACGCGAGGCACTGCCTCGCGTGAGCCGAGCGGAGTCGAGCGGGCCGGTCCGGCCATGAGGAGCGCCGACCTGCGCCGCGCGACCCGGCGCGTCCGCATCGTCGGCGTCTTCGTCCTGGCCGGTTTCTTCCTGCTCGGCCTGCGCGCCGCGCACCTGACGCTCGTCGACGAGCGCGGCTCCGCGCTCGGCCCGCGCCAGGCGCGCACGGTGCTCCATCTCGCGCCCGCGCGCGGCGCAATCACCGATCGGAGCGGCGCCGAGCTCGCGATGACGGTGCCGGCGCCCTCCGTCTACGCAGTGCCGAAGCAGGTCGCGGACGCGCCGGCGACGGCGCGCGCGCTCTCGCGCGTGCTCGGCGCCTCGCCGCGCTTCATCGAGTCGCGCCTCACGCTCGGCGGGGGCTTCGTCTACGTCGCGCGCTGGATCGACGCTGCGCAAGCGAAGGCGATCGAGGCGCTCACGCTGCCGGGCATCGGCCTGATCTCCGAGCCGCGCCGCACGTATCCGCAAGGCGCCCTCGCCGGCCGCTTGATCGGCTTCGCGAACGTGGACGGCGCCGGCGTGCGCGGCATCGAGGAGAGCGAGCACGCGTGGCTCGCCGGTCACGCGGAGCGCATCGCGGTGCAGCGCGACGCGCGCGGGCGGATCCTCGCGTACGCCGGCCACGATCCGCGTGGCTCCGCCGGAGGAGACGTCGCGCTGACGCTCGACTCGGCGCTGCAAGCGGACGCGGAGGCCGCGCTCGCCGACACGGTGAAGGCAACCGGCGCGAAGGGCGGCTTCGTGATCGCAATCGACCCGTCCAGTGGCGACGTGCTGGCGCTGGCCGAAGCGCCCGGTTTCGACCCGAATCAGTTCCGCACCGCGAAGTACCCCGACACGCGACAGCGCGTGTTCACCGACGCGTTCGAGCCGGGCTCCACGTTCAAGGCGTTCCTGATCGCGGCGGCGCTCGAGCGCGGTGCGGTCCGCGCGAGCGACCGCTTCGACTGCGAGGACGGCCACTGGCGCGTCCCGGGCAAGACGCTGCGCGACACGCATCCGCACGGCGTGCTCGACGTCGCCGGCGTGCTCCAGGTCTCGAGCAACATCGGCGCGGCGAAGATCGGCTACGCGCTCGGCGCCGAGAATCATCACGCGATGCTGCGCGCGTTCGGCTTCGGCGCGCGCACCGGCAGCGGCTTTCCCGACGAATCGCCCGGGCTGCTGCGCGGCTGGCAGCGCTGGCGGCCGGTCGATCACGCGACGATCTCGTTCGGCCAGGGCGTCAGCGTCACCGCGATGCAGCTCGCGGTCGCGACCGCGGCGATCGCGAACGGCGGCATCTTGCGCGAGCCGCGGCTCGTCGCCGCGCGGCGCGCGCCGGGCGGTGTGTGGGATCCCGCCCCGCCGGCGGAGGGCCGCCGCGTGCTGCGCGAGGAGACTGCCGCGCAGCTGCGCGGAATGCTCGAACGCGTCGTGCACGCGCAGGGGACCGCCGTGCGCGCGAGCCTCGAAGCCGTGCGCGTCGGCGGAAAGACCGGCACCGCGCAGCCGCTCGATCCGAGCACGCGCCGCTACCGCAGCGATCGCTACATCGGCTGGTTCATCGGCGCGGCACCGATCGAAGCGCCGCGCATCGTGATCGTCGCGATGGTCGACGAGGCGCGCGGCATCGCGCACACCGGCGGCTCGACCGCGGCGCCGCTGTTCGCGCGCACCGCGGCGACCGCGCTCGCGCGTCAGGGCATCCGGACCCAGGCCGTGTTCGGGCTACCGGCGCCCGCGTACGTCGGGTGGACGCCCGAAGGCGGCGTCCCGCCGCACCTCGAGGCGCTGCAGGCTCGCTGGCCGAGCAGCCCGCCCGAAGTCGGGCGCGCGCTGATCGCCGCCCAAACCCCTGATAAGTCGAGCGCCCCGACCGAGACGCCCGCGCGCCCGGTCTCGTTGCCGCCGGTCGGGGCGCCGCCGCCACGCGGCGCCGGAGCCGCGGAAGCCGGCGAGCGGGTTCCAACGCCCAGCGGCGCGGCGCGCGCGAGCGCGGCCTCCGAGCCCGCGCGTGCGGAGCGTCACGGCTCCGCGCCCGCGCTCGCGCAACTTCCCAGCCATGTGAAAGCCCGTCCGTGAGATTTTCCGAGCTGCTCTCCGCGCTTCCGCCGGCGCTCGCGCCGCTGGAGCGCCCTGCCCTCGACCCGGTGATCCGCGGGGTCCAGTACGACTCGCGCGCGGTCGCGCCGGGCGACCTGTTCGTCGCGCTGCGCGGCGCGAGCGCCGACGGCCACGGCTTCGTTCCGCACGCGCTCGCGCTCGGCGCCGTCGCGCCGCTCTGCGAGCGCGCGCCCGCGAGCACCGGCGGCGCCGCGGTCGCGCTCGTGCGCGACACGCGCCGCGCGCTCGCTCCGATCGCGAACGCGTTCTTCGGCGCGCCCTCGCGCGAGCTCGCGCTGATCGGCATCACCGGCACGAACGGCAAGACCAGCACGACCTTCCTGACCGAGGCGATCCTGCGCGCGGCCGGCGAGCGCACCGGCCTGATCGGAACGGTCGAGGTGCGCTACGCCGACGAGCGGCTGCGCTCGGTGAACACGACGCCGGAGAGCCTCGACCTGCAGCGCCTGCTGCGCGACATGCGGACGCGCGGCGTCTCCGCGGTGTCGATGGAGGTCTCGTCGCACGGGCTCGAGCTCGGGCGCGTCGACGGGTGCGAGTTCCGCGCGGCGGCGATCACGAACGTCACGCAGGACCACCTCGACTTCCACGGCACGATGGACGCTTATCAGGCCGCGAAGGAGCGGCTGTTCCACACCTACCTCGCGGCGGACGGCGTCGCGGTGATCAACGTCGACGAGCCGCGTCACGCGGGCTTCGTGGCGGCGGCCGAGAAGCGCGGCGCGCGACGCGTGCTCGTCAGCAAGCGCCGCGACGCGGAGGCCGACGTGCGCGTCACCGCGGCCGATGTCTCGCTCGCGGGCACGCGCGCGCGGCTCGCGGTGCCGAGCGGCGAGCTCGCGCTCGAGCTGCCGCTGGTCGGCGACTTCAACCTCGAGAATTTGACGCTCGCGGTCGGCGTGGCGGTCGGGCTCGGCATCGCGCCGGATGCGATCGTGCGCGGCGTCGCCGCCTGCCCGCAGGTGCCGGGCCGGATGCAGCGCGTCGGCGCCGAGCTCCCGGGCACGCCGACCGTGCTGGTGGACTACGCGCACACGCCCGACGCGGTCGAGAAGGTGTTACGGGCGGTGCGCCCGCTGACGAAGGGCAAGCTGATCGCGGTGTTCGGCTGCGGCGGCGATCGCGACCGCACGAAGCGCCCGAGGATGGCGGAGGCCGTCGCGCGCCTCGCCGACCGCGCGGTGCTGACCAGCGACAATCCGCGCACCGAGGACCCGCTGCGCATCCTCGCCGACGTCGAGGCCGGTCTCGGCGCGATGGCGCGCGTGTCGGCCGGCGAGCTCGCGAGCGCCGAGCACGCGTATGTCGCGTCCGTCGATCGGCGCGAGGCGATCGAGCTCGCGATCGCGAGCGCGCAGCCGGCCGACACGATCGTGATCGCCGGCAAGGGCCACGAGGACTACCAGATCATCGGCCGCGAGAAGCTGCCGTTCGACGATCGCGAGGAGGCGCAGCGCGCCCTCGCGAGGCGCGCGCGATGACGCTGCCCTTCCGCGCGCGCGAGGCTGCCGCTTGGGCCGGCGCGGCGCTCGTGCGCGGCGACGCCGAGAGCACGTTCACGAGCGTCTCGATCGACACGCGCACGCTCGCGCCGGGCGCGCTGTTCGTCGCGATCCGCGGCGAGAACCACGATGCGCACGCATTCGTCGCGAACGCGCTCGCGAGCGGCGCCGCGGGCGTGCTCGTCGAGCACGCGGATGCGGTGCCCGCGGACGCGCGTGTGCCGGTCCTCGTCGCGCGCGATTCGACGCGCGCGCTCGGCGCGCTCGCGGCGGGACATCGCGCGAGCTTCCGCGGGCCCGTCGTCGCGATCACCGGCAGCAACGGCAAGACCACGACGAAGGAGATGTGCGCGGCGATCCTCGGCGAGCTCGGGCCGTGCCTCGCGACGCAGGGCAATCTCAACAATCAGTTCGGGCTGCCGCTCACGCTGCTGCGCCGGGGCGCCGCGCACCGCACGCTGGTCGTCGAGCTCGGCATGAATCACCGCGGCGAGATCGCGCCGCTCGCCGCGATCGCGCGGCCGACGATCGGCGTGATCACGACGATCGGCACGGCGCACATCGAATTCCTGGGCTCGCGCGAGGCGATCGCCGAGGAGAAAGGCGACCTGGTCGCGGCGCTGCCGCCGGATGGCGTCGCGGTGCTGCCCGGCGACGACGCGCTCGCGCGCGCGCAGGCGAAGCGTTGCCGCGCGCGCGTCGTCTTCTTCGGCCGTAGCGCCGATTGCGAAGTCCGCCCCGAGGACGTTCGAGCCGAGGGCGACAGCTTCGCGTTCCGCGTCGTCGCGCCGCAGGGCGAAACCGCGCTGCGCGTCGCGGGCCTCGGCGAGCCGACCGTCAGCAACGCGCTGGCCGCGAGCGCCGCCTGCCTCGCCGCCGGCGCGTCGCTCGCAGAGCTCGCCGCCGGCCTCGCGCGCTACGCGCCCGCGAAGGGCCGCATGCAGCGGGTGAGGCTCGCGAGCGGCGCCGTCGTGATCGACGACACCTACAACGCGAACCCGCAGTCGATGCAGGCCGCGCTCGAGAGCCTCGTGCGGCTGCGCGGCGCGGGCCGCGCGTTCGCGGTGTTAGGGGACATGGGCGAGCTCGGCGCGCACGCCGAGGCGGGCCATCGCAGTGTCGGCGCGCTCGCGGGCGAGCTGCGCGTCGACGCGCTCTACGCGCTCGGCGAGCACGCAGCGCTCGTGCGCGAAGCGGCGCTCGCGGGCGGTTTGACCGCGGAGCGCACCCACGTCGCGGCGAGCCACGACGAGATCGCGGCCGCACTGCGCAACGTGCTGCGCGCCGGCGACGTCGCGCTCGTCAAGGGCTCGCGCTCGATGCGCATGGAGCGCGTCGTCGAGGCGCTGACAGGAACGAAGGGCGACCACTGATGCTCTACCAACTGCTGGTTCCGCTCGCGGACGTCTACGGCGCACTGAACGTGTTCCGTTACATCACGTTCCGCACCGCCGCCGCGACGCTCACCGCGCTGTTCCTCTCGTTCCTGCTCGGCAACTCGGTGATCCGTCGGCTACAGGCACTGCGCGTCGGCCAGCCGATCCGCGAGATCGGGCCCGATCACCAGCAGAAGGCCGGCACGCCGACGATGGGCGGCATCCTGATCCTGCTCGTGCTGTCGGTCTCCGTCTTGTTATGGATGGACCTCGCGAGCCGCGCGACCTGGATCGTGCTCGGCTTGACGCTCGGCTACGGCGCGCTCGGCTTCGTCGACGATTATCAGAAGGTCGCGAAGAAGAGCTCGGACGGAATCAGCGCGCCCGCGAAGCTCCTCTGGCAGTGGGCGCTCGCGCTCGGCTTCGCGTGGCTGATCTACTCCGCGCCGAACTTCGACAGCACGCTGCAGGTGCCGTTCTTCAAGAACTTCACGCCGCACATCGGCGCGTTCTACGTGCCGCTCGCCGCGTTCGTGATCGTCGCCGCGAGCAACGGCGTGAACCTCACGGACGGCCTCGACGGGCTCGCGATCGGGCCGGTGATGATCTGCGCCGCGACGTTCCTGATCCTCGCCTATGCCGCCGGCCACGCGCAGTTCGCCGAGTATCTCGCGATCACGTCGGTCCCGGGCGCGGGCGAGCTCGCGATCTTCTGCGGCGCGCTCGTCGGCGGCGGCCTCGGCTTCCTGTGGTTCAACGCGTCGCCCGCGCAGGTGTTCATGGGCGACGTCGGCGCGCTCGCGCTCGGCGGCGCGCTCGGCGCGATCGCGGTCGTGATCCGCCAGGAGATCCTGCTCGCCGTCGTCGGCGGCATCTTCGTGGTCGAGACGCTCTCGGTGATGCTGCAGGTCGCGTACTTCAAGGCGACCGGCGGCAAACGCATCTTCCTGATGGCGCCGCTCCACCACCACTTCGAGAAGGCGGGCTGGGAGGAGCAGAAGATCGTCGTGCGCTTCTGGATCGTCTCGATCGTGCTCGCGCTGATCGCGCTGTCGTCTCTCAAGCTTCGCTGAGGTGAGCGGGGACGTGCTCGAGTTGTCAGGCAAGAACGTGCTCGTGCTCGGTCTCGGCATCAGCGGCCGAAGCGCGGCGAAGTTCTGCGCGGAGCGCGGCGCGCGCGTCGTCGCCGCAGACGACCGCGCGGACGCCGACGCGAGCGGGCTGCCTGCGGGCGTGCAGGTGCGACTCGGCGCGCCCGCGCCCGATCCCGCGGATTTCGATCTCGTGGTCCCGAGCCCGGGCGTCCCGCTCGCGCGCTACGCGGCGCGCGCCCGCAAGGCCTGGGGCGACCTCGAGCTCGCCTACCGCGCGCTCGCGGTGCCGATCGCGGCGGTCACCGGCACGAACGGGAAGTCGACCACCGTGCGGCTGCTCGAGGCGATGCTGCGCGCGGCGGGGGTCCGCGCGCGCGCCGCCGGGAACGTCGGGGATGCCGCGCTCGATCTCGTCGGCGAGCCGCTCGACGCCGCGGTGCTCGAGGTCTCGTCGTTCCAGCTCGAAGCGGTCGACGCGTTCCACCCGCGCGTCGGAGTGCTGCTCAACGTGACACCCGATCATCTCGACCGTCACGGCGACATGGCCGGCTACCTCGCGGCGAAGCTCCGCCTGTTCGCGCGCCAGGAGGCGGGCGACGTCGCGGTGCTCAGCGCGGATTGCCCCGTCGCCTCGGCGCTGCGCGACGCCGACTTCGCGGCGCGCGTGTGGCGCTTCTCGGTGCGCGGGCCGGTCGCGCGCGGCGCCTGTTACGACGCCGGCGCGCTCGTGCTGCGGCTCGAGAGCGGCGAGCGGCGCCTTCCGCTCGATGCGCTGCCGCCGCTCTACGGCCCGCTGCGCAGCAACGCGCTCGCGGCGCTGCTCGCCGTCGTCGCGCTCGGCGCCGATCCCGCGCGCGCGCTCTGCGCGCTCGCCGAGTTCAACGGGCTGCCGCATCGCTGTGAGCTCGTCGCGGAGGCGAACGGCGTGCGCTGGCTCGACGATTCGAAGGCGACCAACCCGAGCGCCGCGGTCGCCGCGGTCGCGAATCTGCCGGGCCCGCTGATCTGGATTCTCGGCGGCAAGGACAAGGGGCTCGATTTCGACGAGCTGCTCGAAGCGCCGCTCGCGCGCGTGAAGCGCGCGCTCGGCATCGGCGCCGCGGCCGGCGCGATCGGCGCGAGTCTCGCCGGCAAGCTCGCGTTCGAGCGCGTGGACACGCTGGCGCGCGCCGTCGCGCGCGCGCGCGAGCTCGCCGCGCCGGGCGACACCATTCTGCTGTCGCCGGCGTGCGCGAGCTTCGACCAGTTCCAGAGCTACGAGGACCGCGGGCGGCAATTCGCCGCGCTCGCGCGCGCGGCTGCGCAGGAGGAGCGATGAGAGCGAGGCCGACGCTGCTGCTGCCGAACGATTCCGACGTCGGCACGTTGATCTCGGCGGTCGGGATTCTCGCCGGCATCGGCGCGATCGCGGTGTTCAGCGCGACGACGACGCTGAGCGACGCGACGCTCTCGCCGCACTTCGTGCGCCACGCCGCGGGCCTCGCGGTCGGCGCCGCGCTGCTGGTCGGCGCGAGCCTGCTCCCGCTGGTCGCGTGGCGCCGCCTCGCCTACCCGCTCTATGCGGCGTCGTTGGTCGCGCTGATCGCGACGCTCGCGCTCGGCTTCGTCGCCGGCGGCGCGCGGCGCTGGCTGATGCTTCCCGGCGGCGGCGTGTTCCAGCCGGTCGAGCTCGCGAAGCTCGCGACCGTGCTCGCGGTGGCCGCGCTGCTCGGCCGGCGCGACGGCCGCACCGCCGGCGTCGGCCGCCAGCGCCTCC
>DASTOI010000095.1:0-3537 GCA_035762585.1 Myxococcota bacterium | reverse complement strand
GGGCTCCGGCTCGTAGAGCCGCGGGCGCAGCACCAGCTCGGGCTCGCGCGAGATCAGCGTGATCTCGACCTGCGCGCCGCGGTCCGCGCGCTCGCGCGCGGCGCCGAGCGCCGCCCAGAAACCCGCGAAGCCGCCGCCGATCACCACGATGCGCTGCACGTTCGTCCTCCTGCTTGCCGGAGAGGACGCTCGGGAAGGCACGTGTGTGACCGGAAACTTCGCTGCGACCCGTTTTTCTGCGCAGAGCCTGCGCGAGCAGCGGGGCGCGAACTACCGTCGCGCGAACACGAAGGAGCCCCCGATGGCCTCGAAGCTCGCGAGCGACCCCCGGATCGATCCCCGCATCAAGGCGATTTTCGGCAGCTGGAGCTTCCCGGCGCAGGGCGACGTCGCGAGCCGCGAGCAGCTGCTCGCGGAGGCGAACACGGAGGCCGCGAAGCAGATGGCGGCCGCGCTGGTCGCGATGTTCGAGGCGGCCGACAACGAAGAGATCGCGCCGTCGAAGGGTCTGAAGATCCACAGCGAGAAGGTCGTCTCGCAGCCCGACGGCAACACGATCAACGTGCAGTTCATCCGCCCCGAGAGCGACGCGAAGCTCGCCTGCGTCTACTACATCCACGGCGGCGGCATGCAGAGCATGTCGTGTTATTACGGGAACTACCGCGCGTGGGGCAAGATCATCGCCGCACAGGGCGTCGCGGTCGCGATGGTCGACTTCCGCAATGCGCTGACGCCGTCGTCGGTGCCGGAGATCGCGCCGTTCCCGGCCGGCCTGAACGACTGCGCGTCGGGCGTGAAGTGGCTGCACGCGAACGCGGAGCGGCTCGGCGTCGATCCGAAGCGCATCGTGATCGCCGGCGAGAGCGGCGGCGGGAACCTCACGCTCGCGACCGGGCTGAAATTGCTGCGCGACGGCGACGTCGGCCTGATCAAGGGGCTCTACGCGCTCTGCCCCTACATCGCGGGCGCGTGGCCGCTGCCGCAGAACCCGTCGAGCAGCGGGAACAACGGCATCCTGCTCGAGCTCCATAACAATCGCGGCGCGATGGGCTACGGGATCGAGGCGTTCGAGCAGCGCAACCCGCTCGCATGGCCCGGCTTCGCGGGCGCGGCCGACGTGAAGGGGCTGCCGCCGGTCGTGATCAGCGTGAACGAGTGCGATCCGCTGCGCGACGAGGGCATCGGCTTCTATCGCCTCTTGATCGCGAATGGCCAGCCCGCGCGCTGCCGCCAGGTGATGGGCACGATCCACGGCACCGAGGTCTTCCCGATGTGTTGCCCCGACATCAGCCGGGACACCGCGCGCGATCTGGCGGGCTTCGCGAAGGATTAGGGGCGCGGAGGGGCCCGCAGCCGCCGCACGATGCCGAGCACGAGCCCGCCGATCGCGAGGAACGGCAGGCCGAGCGCCGCGATCGCGCGGTAGCTCGGCAGCGACAGCCCGAAGATCACGACGAACACGCCGACCGCGAGCGAGACGAGCGCGAGGCCGAACCAAAGCCGCGGCGTCTGCTGCAGCATGCCGGCACCCAGGTGCGCGGTGCGAATGCTCTGCTCGAGCGTCGTCGCGAGCGCGCGCGCGTCGTCCTCACAGCGCCCGCGGCAGGCGAGGCCGAGCCGCAGCTCGACCGCGCACTCGCGACACACACCGCGCAGGCACGCCCTGCACATGCCGACCGCCGGTGCACCGCGATGCGTGAAGCACTCCATGCCGCGACGCGTCGGCGCGCACGGGGACGTTCTTTAAGAAGTTGAGTTTCTTCCCGCGGGTGAAAGAACTTAGTTTCTTAAAGAACGTCCCCGCCTCGGAGCGCCGGCGTGCGGGTGTGCCAGTCGGTCGCTTGCTCGTACGCGTGGCCGGCGCGCAGCACGGTCGCCTCGTCGAACGGGCGTCCCGCGATCTGCAAGCCGATCGGCAGGCCCGCTCGCGTGAAGCCGCAGGGCAGCGAGAGCGCGGGCAGGTGCGTCGCGTTGAACGGCGCCGTGCAGCGGATCATCGCAGCGATCACGGGCTCGTCGGATTCGCCGATTCGCGCGCTGTCCTGCCCGATGCGTACGGCGGCCGCCGGCGTCGTCGGCGTGACGAGCACGTCGACGGATTCGAGCGCGCTGCGCATCGCGGCGGTGAGCGCGTCGCGTGCGCGCAGGCCCGCCATCAGCCCCGCGGCGTCGGGCGCGGGGCTCTCGAGCAGCGCGCGCACGTCGGCGCCGATGTCGCCGGGGCGATCTCTCAGGGTCTGCGCGTGGATCTGCTGCGCCTCGGCGCGCACGAAGCCGAACAGCCCGCCGACGGCCTCGGCGACCCCCGCGATCTCGATCTCGCGCAGCTGCGCGCCGAGCCGCGCGAGCTCCGCGAGCGCGCGCTCGATCGCCGCGGCGACCTCGTCGTCCACGCGCTCGAAGAACGCGCCGCGCGGCACGCCGACACGCAGCCCGCGCACGCCCGCCGCGAGATTCGCGGTCACGTCGTCCACCGGCGCACGGACGCTCGCCGGGTCCGCCGCGTCGTAGCCGGCGATCGCGTTCAGCATCAGCGCCGCGTCCTCGACCGTGCGCGTGAGCGGGCCCGCGTGATCGAACGCGTACGACAGCGGAAACACGCCCGCCTTGCTCACGCGACCGTACGTCGGCTTCAACCCGACGACGCCGCACAGCGAAGCCGGAATGCGGATGCTCCCGCCCGTGTCGGTGCCGGTGACGGCGGTCGCGAGCCCCGCGGCGATCGCGGCGCCCGAGCCGCCGCTCGACCCGCCCGGGATGCAATCGAGCTTCCACGGATTGTGCGTCGCGCCGAAGTGCGGGTTGTCGGTCGTCACGCCGTACGCGTACTCGTGCGTGTTCAGCTTCCCGAGCAGCACCGTGCCCGCCTCGCGCAGCTTGCGCGCCACCGTGCAGTCCGCCGCCGGCACGTGGCTCGCGTAAATCTTCGAGCCAGCGGTCGTGCGAATCCCCGCAGTCCCGTAGAGATCCTTGTGCGCGATCGGAATCCCGTGCAGCGGCCCGCGCGCTTTGCCCGCCGCGAGCTCTGCATCGGCGCGCTTCGCGTCTTCGCGCGCGCGCTCGGCGCTCACGGTGACGTACGCATTCACGCGCGGGTTCAGCTGCTCGATGCGCCGCAGGTAGGCGTCGGCCAGCTCGATCGCCGACAGTTCCTTCGCGCGCAGCGCGCGCGCGGCGCGGGTGATCGTGAGGTTCGCGAGGTCGAGGTCGCTCATGGAGTCCTCCGATGCGGGACGGCGGAAGCTTCTCAGAAGGTGCAACGCAATACGACGACCGCGAATGGCGCGGCCATCAGCCGGGGCGCCCGTCGGGCCGCGGCGACGTGAGGATCCTCGCGTAAACGACGGCGAAGAGGCCGAATGCGACGCACCAAAGCGCGCCCGCGATGTCCCACGCGAGCGCCATCGCGGTCGGCACGAGCAGGGGAATGCCGACGCGAGCTGCGCCGGCCAGGAGCAGCGCCGCGTACGCGATCCCCATCCCCCTCGGCAGTGCGAGCGGACGGCCGGTGTGTCCGAGCGCGACGCGCGACCTCAT
>DASTOI010000094.1:0-4018 GCA_035762585.1 Myxococcota bacterium | reverse complement strand
CCTGCAAGCGCCGCGACGCGGCGCGCGCAGCGAGGCGAAGTCCTCGGAGCCGAGCGAAGTCGATGCGATAGCCGAGCCGAGCTTCAGCACGCCGCCGATCCCCGAGGCATTCGAGATGTACATGGCGATGTTGCGCGGCTCCGGCCTGAGCTGGGCGGTCGCGGTGTTAGGGGGACCCATCTTCGAGACGCCGATCGCGGAGCTCGCGGTGCAGCGCGGCGGCCACCTGCGCGTCGGCCTCGAAGACTTCGCGGGCGCGAAGAGCAACCTCGACGAGGTGCGCCGCGCGCGGCTGCTGTGTGAGAAGCACGGTCGCCCGCTCGCGAGCTGCGCGGAGGCGGAGAAGTTGTTGGGGCTTCCCGCGCGGGCATGATTCTCAGGCGAGCCCGGTCTCCAGGATCTCGGCTACGCGTTCGACGATCGGGAACGGATCATCGAACAAGTCAATATCCCTCGCGCTCGAGGTCCCAGCCGAAGGACTTGATCATCACGGCCCGGTCGACCCGCAGCGCCATCAGGCGAAGATCCACTTCGCGGGCCGTCGCGTTCGGGTGTCGCAATCGAATCCCCGCGCGCGCGAGCTGGTTCGTCATGCGAGTCAGGCCGGCCACGATGCGCGCTTTGTGAGCTGGTGACAGCCGGCGCCAGAACGCGAATTGCATCTCCTCGGCCTCGCGGCTCGTGTCGGGCGACTGGGTGCGATACGCGGAGCTCACTCGCGCAGTCTACGTGAGCGGTTGCCGGCGGTTGCGCCTCGCGCTTCCGCGCGAAACGCGCCGGGCGTCCGCCCCGTCCAGCGTTTGAACGCGCGCTGAAACGCGCGCGCCTCGCTGAAGCCGAGCAGGTACGCCACCTCCTCGATCGAGGATGCGCGCGTGCGGAGCAGCTCGCGCGCGAGACGCTCGAGCTCCGCGTCGCGCACGCGCTCGAACGTGAGGCGCTGCTCCGCGAGCCGGCGGCGCAGCGTGCGCTCGGAGAGCGCGAGCGCCTTCGCGATGCGGCGCATCGGCGGCAGTCCGTCGGGCAACGCCGCGCGGACGGCGGCGGCCACGTGGTCCGCGAGCGTCTCGCCGGGCGGATCGGCGCGCAGCACATCGAGCGCGTGCCGTTCGACGATCTCCTCGAGGCGCGAATCGGCGCGCTGTGAGCGCAGCGCGAGCGACGCGCGCGGAAAGAGAATCCCCGCGGCCGGCGCCTCGAACACGAGCTTGCAACCGAAGCGCTCGCGTAGCGCCCCTTCCCAAGCCGGCGCCGCGTGGGCGAAACGCACTTCGCTCGCGACGTCGCGCCCCGCGATGTCGCGCAGCCGCCCGAACACCAGCGAGAGCGTGAACTCGGACAGCATGCGTTCGAGCGCGGGCGGCGGCGCCGGCGTGTAGATCGCGCGCAGGAACGCGCCGCGCGGCTCGTCGTCGAGCGCGTAGCGAGAGTTGGTCCCGACCACGCGCACGAAGCGAATCAACGACTCGATCGCCGCGCCGAGCGTCGCGCGCGTGCCGTTCACGTAGTCGATCAGGCCGGCGTCGCCCCAAGGCAGAACGGCGCCCGCTCGTACGGGGAAGCTCGGGTCGCGCTCGCTCGCGAGCGCGAGCAGCCGGTAGGTCGTGGCCGCGGGCACGAGCGTGCCCGGCTCGCGCAGCTGCGCGCGCGACAGCCCGAGCGGCCGCAATGCAGCTTCCGCGTCGAGGCCCACCGCGTCGTACGCCGCGGCAACCAGCGCCGCATTTCGCGAGGGAACCAGCTCGGTCGCGCGGAAGGCGATGGCCGCCTCGGTCGCGCGCTTGGCCTGTCCGGTCCCGGTCGGCATCGCGGGCCGACTTTAGGTTGCGCGAGCGCGCCCTGAGAAGTGCGCAACGCGAAGGAGCTGCGATGAGGCAACGCTTCGATCACGCCGTCGTGCTGGGCGGCAGCTTCGCCGGCCTGCTCGCCGCGCGCGTGCTCGCCGATCGCTTCGCGTGCGTGACCGTGCTCGAGCGGGACGCGCTCGCGGGCGCCGCGGGCCACCGGAAGGGAACGCCCCAGGCGCACCACGCGCACGCGCTGCTCGCCCGCGGCGCGCGCTTTCTCGAAGAACGCTTTCGAGGCTTCGCGGAGGAGGTCGTCGCCGCGGGCGGCCGCGTCGCGGACGCGGGGACCAGCGTCCGTTGGTTCGGGCCGGCGGGCGAGCGGATTGCGCGGCCGATCGGCGCCCCGACGTTCCAGCTCTCGCGGCCGGCGCTCGAGGCGCTGGTGCGCCGGCGCGTCGCCGGGCTTGCGAACGTGACGCTTCGCGGCGGGGCGGATGTGACGGGCGTTCGTTTCGATCGCAGCGAGCGGCGCTTCGCTGCGGTCTCGCTGCGCGACGCCGAAGCACGGGACGCAGAGGTCGAGGCGGATTTCTTCGTCGACGCGTTGGGCCGCGCGTCGCGCATCGTCGAGTGGCTCCGCGCGCACGGGCTCGAGACGCCGCCCGAGACGCGCATCGAGATCGATCTCACGTACACGACACGGCTCCATCGCGCGCCCGAGAGCGCGCGCGGCTTGGTCGTCACGGTCGGCGGCGAGCACGGAACGCGGCTGGGCGCGCTGCTTCGCCTCGAGGGCGGGCGCTGGATGGCGACGCTCGGCGGCTACTGCGGCGACGCCGCGCCGCGCGACGACGCGGGCTTCTTGGCATTCGCGCGAAGCCTCGCGTCGCCAGCCTACGCGGAGGCGATCGAGGGACTCGAGCCGCTTGGAGAGACGCGATCGTTCCGCACGCCGGCTTCGCTGCGGCGGCACTTCGAGCGCATCGCCGAGCCCGCCGCGGGTCTCGTCGTGCTCGGGGATGCCGCCTGCGCGTTCAACCCCGTCTTCGGGCAGGGCATGTCGAGCGCGGCACTACAGGCCGAGTGCCTCGCAGAAACCCTGAGCGACGCGCGCGCCTGCGAAGACGAGCGCCGCTTCGTCCGCAGCTACTACGCGCGGAGCGCAGTCGCCGTTGACCTGCCCTGGCAGCTCGCCGCCGCCGAGGATTTCCGCGTGCCCGGCGTACGCGGCGAGCGGCCGCGCGCCTTCCTTCTTCAGCGCCGCTTCGCCGCTCGGCTGCGGGTCGCGACCACGCGAGACGCCGAGGTCGCCGCGGCGTTCACGCGCGTCGGGCACCTCCTCGCGCCGATGCGCAGCTTGTTCGCGCCGCGGCTGCTCGCACGCATCTGGCGCGCGAGTGGCCGCGGCGTCGACGCAAAGACTGAGCGTCTCGCGGGGGTGAGCGCCGGCCCTGCCGCGTGAAACGCGGCGGCGGCGCGCGCCTTGGGGCTACGGTCCGCTGAACCCACGAACGAGGAGCGCAACATGCTCGACGTACGCATCGATGGCGGAACCCTGGTCGACGGAACGGGCGCGCCCGGCCGCGTTGGCAGCCTCGGAATTCGCGACGGCAAGATCGTCGCGCTCGGCGAGGTGAGCGAGCCGGCGAAGCGCGTGATCGACGCGACCGGCAGAGTGGTCGCGCCCGGCTTCGTCGACATCCACACGCATTACGACGCGCAGGTGTTCTGGGACCCGACGATCTCGCCGTCGAGCTATCACGGCGTGACGACCGTCGTCGGCGGGAACTGCGGCTTCTCGATCGCGCCGCTGACGCCCGAGGCCGGCGCGTACCTGATGCCGATGCTCGCGCGCGTCGAGGGCATGCCGATCGAGACGCTGAAGGCGGGTGTGCCGTGGGACTGGAGCACGTTCGGCGAGTACCTCGCGAAGCTCGACGGCAAGCTCGCGCTGAACGCCGGCTTCCTGGTCGGCCACTCGGCGATCCGGCGCGTCGTGATGAAGGAGCGCGCGGTCGGCCACGAGGCGACGCCCGAAGAGCTCGCGCAGATGGTCGAGCTGCTGCAGAAGTCGCTGCGCGAAGGCGGGCTCGGCTTCTCGACCTCGCTGGCCGCGACGCACAACGACGGCGACGGCGAGCCGGTGCCGTCGCGCCACGCGTCGCGCGAGGAGGTCGTCGCGCTCGCGCGCGCGATCCGCGATCTGCCGGGCACCACGCTCGAGGCGATTC